>JANOVN010000247.1:0-3462 GCA_031417455.1 Hyphomicrobiaceae bacterium
TGCCGATCTTGGCGCCGAGGCGCTTGGGATCAGCGGCAATCGCGAGCGTCGTGTCGGCGGCGGCGCGCATGAGAATGTCGTAGACGACACGCTTATTCTGATAGGCGATGTCGCGCAGCTGGCTTGGCAGTGTGTAGACGACGTGGAAGTACGGCACAGGCAACAACTCGGCCTCGCGCGCTTCAAGCCAATCGCGCGCCTGCGCACCCTGGCACTTCGGGCAGTGCCGGTTGCGACAACTGTTGTAGCTGATGACAGTGTGTGCACACGCACCGTCCTCACAGCGCGCAACGTGGCCGCCGAGTGCTGCCGTCCTGCAGCGCTCGATCGCACTCATCACCTTCAACTGGCCGAGGCTGACGTGGCCGCGCTTGGTATCACGCCACGCGGGGCCGTGCTCGCGGAAGATATCCGCGATCTCCAAAGTCGGGCGAGCCATGGATCAGCGTTACGCCGACGATCCGCCGCTCGACTTGTGCTTGCGACTGCCTCTCTTCTTGAGCGGCACCGACAACCGATCGAGTGGGCTTTCAACAGCGGCTATCATGCCCGTGGCGACACGTGTGTAACGGGCCGTCGTCTCCAACTTGTCGTGTCCGAGCAAGGCCTGGATGACGCGAACATCCGTGCCGCGTTCGAGCAGATGCGTCGCAAACGAGTGGCGCAGCGAATGCAGCGTCAGTCCCGGCTTGCGGATGCCGGCCGCTGTCACCGCTTCCTGGAACAGGCGGCTGAACTGGCGCGGCGTGATCGACTTGCGGTCCCCGTAGCCCGGGAAGATCCAACGGTCGTTCCGCACCATCTGCGCATCGTGCCATGTCGGCCGCTCACTCCACCATTCGCGCAGCAACGCCAGCACGTCCGGCGGCAACATGACATTGCGATCCTTGCGGCCTTTAGCCTGCACAACACGAATGATGCCCTGCGCGCTGTCGATGTCGCCTACCGTGAGGCGCGTCACCTCGCCGGCACGCAGCCCGCAGCCATAACTGATGGTCAGCATTGTGCACGCCTTCAAGCTCGGAGCCATCGTGAGAATGCGACGCACCTCATCTGGCGCCAGCACGACTGGCACTGTCTGCGGCTCCTTGAGATGATAGATCTCGGCCGCTAGATCGTGCCGACGCAGCGTCACCTTGAGCAGGAATTTGACGCCCGTCATGATGCGGTTGCGATTGCAGATCGTGAGCACTTCGGTCTCGATGAGCGACAGCTGAAAGGCACGCACGTCATCCGCCGTCGCCGTCTCCGGCGAGCGCTTCAGAAAAGCCGCGAACCGCTTGCAACTGTGAATGTGGCTGCGCACGGAATGACGGCCAAGCTTGCGCGCACGCATGTCGTCGATCATGCGTTGACGCAGTGGGCTGACCATCGGCCAAGATGTCGTTGGGGTCACGGGAGAACTCCTGAGTGAGGTTACGGGGACCTCGATCTCAGGACGGCGCTGGTCGCGCCGTTACGCCTCTTCGCTCAACTGGTTACCGACCCATCAGATTGGCGGCCGCTTCAGCGGACTGTCGCGCAGCGACTTCGTGCCCTGACCCAACTCTGCCATCGACTCTCTAGCGCCGTCTTGACTGCCTGTGTCTGCTGCCATTCGATGCGGACGAAGAGAATGAATGGAGACTGGGCCAATAGCGAACCTCCGGGCTCCCAGCAAACCAGGGTCGGTTTAATGCCAATGGACGGAGCCGGCAGAGTGCCACCCACCGCGCATGAGAAATGAACTGTCCCGACTTTATCGGAGGCTGTTTCGTTTAAGTCAGGCGGCGAGTGTCGGCAAGTTCGCGTCGAACTTCCAGAAGAAGGTATCTGAGTTTTGGCCGTCGGCGGTGCTGGGAGACATCGCCAAGGATGCAAATAATCAGAGCGTGCGGCATGACCAAACCGGTTTTGAACTGCGCGGTAAGTTGATGTTCGAAACGATCTTCGCGCCGGCGTTTTCGCAATGGGCAAGCCCAGGGCCGGACATTGCGCGTTTATGGGGCGCGATCGCGGGGCATCATGGCAAGCCAGTGCCCAATGGTGGTCCTACGGATATCGTGACGGGGATGAGTACATCGGGGATCAGGGCAGCGTGCGCTTTCGCGCGTGACGCAGTGGCCTTGTTCGGCCCATTCGAAGCGCTACCTGAGCGCGAAACGGAACAGCTCGCTACGGCATCTTGGATGATCGCGGGCCTAACGAACATCGCAGATTGGGTCGGCTCAAATCGGGACCGCTTTCCCTGTTGCGAGCCCGATGTAACTCTCGCCGACTATTGGCCGAACGCTCAGAAGAAGGCTGCGGACGCTGTCGTTGCTGCTGGCATATCGCTGAGCCGCTCCAGCAACGAGCCAAACGCTGGGCGGCTCTTTCCACTGATCAAACAACTGAGTCCGCTGCAAACGCACGTATCCGGCTGCGCTTTACCGCAGGGTCCTATTCTCGCGATCATCGAGGATGTGACCGGCAGCGGGAAGACTGAAGCAGCGCTGATCCTCGCCGCCCGACTTCTAACTGACGGGTGCGCGGACGGTATGTTCTTTGCGCTGCCTACGATGGCGACCGCTAATGCCATGTTCGATCGACTGGCTGAAACGCACCGTCGCCTGTTCGCTGACGAAGCTACGCCGTCGCTGGTGCTGGCCCACGGTCGCAGCGCCCTGCACGATGGCTTCCAGGCGTCGATCCTCGACAACGGCATCAAGCTGGCGGAGCACCAAGCCGAACGGCAAGGCGATGAGTCGAGCGCCACATGTGCGGCCTGGATTGCCGATGATCGGCGCAAGGCATTCCTCGCCCACGTCGGCGTCGGCACCATCGACCAGGCGCTGCTCGGCGTCCTGCCGTCGAAACATCAGGCGCTGCGCCTTTGGGGGTTGAGCGATCGGATTTTGATCGTCGACGAGGCGCACGCTTATGACGCCTATATGAGTCAAGAACTCACGAGGCTGATCGAGTTCCACGCCGCGCTTGGCGGTTCCGCTATCATCCTATCGGCAACGTTACCGTCCGATCAGCGCAAAAGTTTGGCTGCAGCATTTGCCAAAGGGTTGGGCGGCAAGGTCGAAGTTCAACCGTCGCCCGATTATCCGCTGATGACGATCGTAACCGGAACTGGACTGGCGGCGAAGGCGGTAGGCTCACGGCCCGATCGTGCGCGCAACCTACCCGTTCGCGCTATTGGCGACGTGAAGGACGCGATCGCACACGTGGTCGAGGTCGCATCAAAGGGCGGGGCGGTCGCATGGATCCGCAATGCCGTCGACGATGCCATCGAAGCCGTTGAGCTGTTGCGGGCGGAGGGTCTCGAACCGACACTTCTGCATGCGCGCTTCGCCATGGGGGACCGACTCGACATTGAAGAACGGGTGCGCGAAACACTTCGCAAGCCCGATGCTCGGGACAACAGCAAGCGGCGCGGGTTCGTGCTGGTTGGTACGCAAATCCTGGAGCAGTCGCTCGACTACGACGTGGACG
>JANOVN010000248.1:0-5944 GCA_031417455.1 Hyphomicrobiaceae bacterium
GTGACCCCCTGGACCCGTTGACTTAAGGGTTACGGGCGAGCACGGACGATTTCGACGCCGCGTCTGGGGCCGTTTTCGAGCTTGATGACGCGAACCATGACGGAGACCAAGCGGGGCTCTTCAAGGATCTTTTCGGCGATGCGCTCGGCCATGGTCTCGACGAGGTTGATGTGGCCAGAGCTTGTTACCGTCTGCACGGCGTTCATGACGACGCTGTCGTAGGAGGGGACTTCGGACAAGGCATCGTGGCGGGCGCGGACGGTTGGGGCGACGTAGGCCTCGATGGTGAAGGCGACCTTCTGGGTGATGCCCTGTTCTTCGGGATAAACGCCGATGGCGCAATCCATCACCATGTCCTGGATGAAGATGCGGTCGAACTTGGAGATGTCTATGCGCGGCTGCTGAAGCAGCCGGCCCGCGAGGATCTCCATGTTCGCCATCAGACGCTTTCCTATTTCGTTAGCCCGATGGGTTCGGGGATCGGTGTTTCACACTCGTTGCGGCGGGCCAGAACGGCCGCCACCGCGCGAATGGCGTCGCCCGACAAGTGACCGGTTCGGATTGCCCCAATGCAGAGCGCACCCCGGAAACCCAAGATATTCGGCTTTAGTCGCATAAGCGGCGCGATGTCAGATAGCGCCAGCGATCCCGCAAAGCCAGCAAAAAGACCGCGTTTGCGGGCCAATGCGATGAATTGTGACAAAGCCGGTTCGGCAAGATGGCTTCGCAGGCCGCCATTCGACTTGCCCGCAGTGTCCAGCATAACGCCGGCAAAGCCAGAATCCGCCATATCATGGATCAAGGTGAAGTCGGGGTCACGGTCGGCGAGTAGCAGGCCGACGAGGCCGACGTTTCCAAGCCGGAGTTGGCCCAACGCTGCGATGGTCGCGCGCGCGTCGCCGCCGGGGAAGAAGCCGATTTTGACGATGTCCGTGCCGGTTTGGGCCATGGCAAGTGTTGCCGCGGTCACGGGTCCGGGTTGCGCGGTCAGGTCGCCGATGGTGGCGCTGAGCGTGATGTGGCGCGGCAGCGACTTGGCGATGGCGGCGACGGTTTCGACGGGAAGCGCGCCGAGTGCGCCGCGCGCGGGGTCTTTGCAGTCGATGATCGCAGCGCCGCACGAGGCAGCGAGTCTGGCTTCTTCGACGGTTGTGACGCTGGCGAGAAATTTGATCATGCGCCGCCAAAGAACCGGGCTTGTTCGGCGCGAACGGCGGCGGGATCGCGGCGTTCGGCTTCGGTCAAGGAGATGGGGCCGTCGGCGAGGAGGTTGGTCGTCATCGCCTGGGTCAGTTGATCGAGCCGGACGATGCGGGTGGCGAGGCGGATCGCTTCAGGGCGGTCATGGGTGACGAACAGGACCGTGGTCGGGCGGCTGTGCCAAAGCTCTACGACGAGGGTACGCAGCGACTGGGCGGTGGGGTCGTCGAGGGAGACGAAGGGTTCGTCCATCAGCAAGATGTCGGGTTGCAGGGCAAAGCCGCGGGCGAGGGCGACGCGGCGCTGCATGCCCAGCGAGAGGCGTTCGGGGTAGGCGGTTTCGGCGCCCGAAAGGCCGACGCGGGCGAGCAGTTCGGGGATGGCCGCGCGGCGGGGATCGCCATCCGGGAGAGGGAGCGCGATGTTTTGCTCGACGGTGCGCCAGGGGAGCAGGCGGGGCGTTTGAAAGATGAAGGCGATTCGCGGGTCGGCGGCTGCAAAACGGACATGACCGTCGTAGTCGGTGTCGAGCCCGGCGACGATGTTGAGGAGGGTGGATTTTCCGCAACCCGATGGGCCGGTGATGACGAGGAACGAGCGGGGAGCGACGGCGAGGGCGACATTGCGCAGGACGGGTTGAGCAGAACGGCCAGCGACTGGCGCGAAGGTTTTGACTTCGACGAGGATGTCGACGCTGGCTGTCGGCGTGTCGCCCGGAATGGTCTGATGGGCGTTCATCGTTTCCACCGGTTGAGGCGCGCCTGCAACGGTTGCAGAAGTCCGATTTCAACGATCTGGATCACGACGATGAAGGCCAGCGCGTAGGCCAAAATCATGGGCACGTCGAAGGATTGGAAGGCGGTGAAGATCTGGTGGCCGACGCCTTTGGAGTGGCCGCCGAGGGCTTCGACGACGAGGACGATTTTCCAAACGAGGGCGAGGCCTGAGCGGGCGGCCGCGGCGAAAAACGGGGCGAGTTGGGGGATCGTGACGTGCTGGCAGGTTTTCCACCAGCCCAAGCGATAGACGGCCGCCATCTCGTCCAGGTCGCGCGAGAGACTGCGGGCGCCTTCGCGCATCTGGACGGCGACGTTGGGGATTTTGTTGATGGCGGTGGCGAGGATCGCCGTTGCCTCGTAAGGGCCAATCCAGACGTAGCTCAGGGCGATGATGACGAGGGCGGGGAGGTTCAGGATCAGGATCAGCCAACTGTCGAAGAACTTGTCGGCGGTGCGGTTGCGGCCAAGTGCCAAGCCTATCGCCGAGCCGATCAGCATGGCAGCGATGAAGCTGGCGGTGACGCGGGCGAGAGTAGCGCCAAGGTTGGTCCAAAGCGCGCCGGTCGAGGATTCATGCGCAATGACGGCGAGGACGGCGAGCGGGCCCGGTCCATGACGGTTCTGGGCGATGGCTGCGGCTAGCGACCAGAGCGCGATCAGGACGGCAAGGGATATTGCTGTCCAAACCAAGCGCTCTTGCAACGCGTTTTCCTGTCCTGAACCGGACTGCCACAAGCGTACGGGGCTCGCTTGCTTACGCGTTTGCGACATGGAACAATTTCGGGTCGAATTTGGTGCCAGCGCCGACAAACTCGGTGTCGCCAGCCTCGATGAGGAGTTTCATGATCTTGTCGGCGGACGTCATGTCGCCACTGGTCCAGGCGCTGGAAATGCCGGATGTGTAGGCAGCGCGCAGAGCCTTAGCCTCGTCGTCGCTGGTGGCTTTCATCAGCGGTTTGATGCGCGCCCAAGCTGCGTCGGATTTGGCATCGGATCCGGCGAGGATGGCGTTGGCTTGCGTTACTGCTTTGAGGAAGGCTGTGAGCTGTGGCTCTTTGGCTGATTGGGTCTGCTCTTTCCATACGAAGCCGACGAAAGCTGGGATGGGATTGATTTCCAACTCTATCATCACGTCTTTCATGCCGATGATCTGGCGGAAGCCCAACGTCGAGAGGCGGACATTTTGGGTCCAGAAATTCAACGTGGCGTCCAGGCTACCGTCGCGGACCTGTTCGCTCAGCAGCGGGGCCGCGCCGAATTGGACGGTTGCTCTGGTGGCGATGTCGAAGTTCAGTTTCTTGCGGCTGTACGCCTGAAGCAAGAGCCAGCTTTTGTCGATGCCGGAACCGGCGACGCCGATACGCTTACCGGCCAGATCGGTCAGCGATTTGATGGGTGAGTCGGCCGGGACCACAACGCCGCCAAGCGTCGAAGAATAGGGGGCGAACTTGAGGGCTTCGCCCATGCCGCGCTGGCGCAAGGCCCAGGTCCAGTCGCTAACGATGAGGTCGGAACCGCCGCTCAGGAGGGAAATCGGACCAGCCTGGTTGTTGGAGAGATCTACGGCGGCGAGGTCGAGGCCGAGCTTGGCGTCGATGCCCTCGGCCTTGATGGTTTCCATCAACCAGTTGAGGGAGCCGAACTTGACCGTGCCGACCTTGAAGGGGGCGGCGGATGTTTGGGCTAAGAGCTGTGCGCTACCGGCGGCGGTGAAAGCCACTGAGCCCAAAACGAGCGTCCGGCGGTCCATCATTGGGAGGCTCCTGCGATCATCATTTTGTTGCGCGCAATGTAGCTTACGCCGCGAAGCCACGCTTCGTCAGTATTGCCCTGGACGCCAACAGTATAGCTATTCTTCACCGTGCCGGTTTTGGCATCGATGATTTGAATGCTGACGCTGAGCAACGTGTCGGAGAACTTCTGGACCAGCCCCAACATTGCGATCTGCGCGCCGGATTTGGCTGCGAGATCGGCGAGACAACTGTCACATTTGTGGAGGGGGCTCGCGGTTTTGATCTCGGCGGCGAATTGGGAGAGATCGACGATTTCGTAGGCTTTGGACGCAGTCAGCCGGGCTTTAAGGTCTTGAGTGAGGGCCGCAAGGCGCTTGGTTTCCTCGGGGCGGGTTTTGATAATCAGTTCGCCGTCCTGGCTCTGGTCGAGCAGTTCGAACGGAAAGACGGCAACGGTTTGGGCGGCGAGCGCCGCGGACGCGCTAAATTGCGCCGCGCACGCAAGGAGCAGCGCAGGAAGCCAGCCCGCCATCATCAGTTTGGCGCTCATTTTTGTAAACTCTGCACTAGAGTTGACCCGCTTATTGTTGTCCGGGTTGTTTTTCGGCGAAGAGCTGGTTTTTTGCGACGTAGCGTATGCCGTGCATCCAACTGTCGTCGGAATTCGAGCGAATGTCAGACGACATGCCTCTGATGATTTTGTCGGCCTTCACGTCTTTTATGTAGAGATTGAGATTGAGGATCAGGTTCGAAACTTTCTGCACGGTGCCGATCATGACGAAATCAGCGCCGACCTTGCGGGCGAGTTCGTCTTCGCAGTGATTGCACTTGTACATCGGCTTCAAACGCTCGATGTCGGCGGAGATTGACGACAGGTCGACGGCTTCGTAGCGGCCATCAGCCTTCAAAAGGCGCCGGAGTTCATCCGAAATGAGGATGAGGCGTTGGGTTTCGTCGGCCCGGATGCCGTTCATTTCGCCTTCCTGGCTGTCGTCGATCAGGTCGAAATTGAAGACGGCAATTTTTTGGGGGGCGTCTGCGGTGGCCTTATCTGATTGGACGGTTGCTGCGATGAGAGCGAAAGTAGTCATTAGTGCTAGGGTCGTAAAACGTCGCAGCATAAGGCTCTCCTTGAGTAGCGGTCTTCAGCGACCTTCATGAGCCAATTGCGTGTCGCAATACAAGGGCTAAGACGAGGTTGGCCAATGACGTGTTCTCACGTTCCCGCGAGGACCAAACCCTCACCTTGACATCGCTGGTCGTGTCGCATTGGTACTGCGCACACCTGACCTGAAACGCTGGGACTGGAAAAGCCGTTCAACGGGTCTGATTAGTTGCTTGGAGGAAGCGTTGCTCGTCAAAGTCAGTTCGCCTGCGTCCTACACTGCAGCGGTGGCCGCCGCGTCTTTGGCCATTGCGTGCCTGACAAGCCCGGCTGGACTAGCACCAAGCCATGCTGCCGATGCCGTGCAGGCTCAAGAAGCGAAGTCTGCGGATGCCAAGTTGCAGGTGCCAATATTATTTGTGCGAGAGCTCCGCGATGCGCCGCTGCCATTGTCGCTGCTCGATCTGCCGCCGCCCGACGATGGGCTTGCGGGGGGCAAGCTTGCCATTGCCGACAACAATACGACGGGAAAGTTTCTCAATCAGGACTTCACGCTAGACGTCAGCGAAAATGCCAAGGCGGATGCATTGATAGCCGACGTTTCGGCGAAGGTTGCGGCTGGCACCAAGTTCGTGGTGGTGGATGCATCTTCCGATACGTTGCTCATGCTGGCAGATGCGTTGAAAGATAAGGATGTTCTGCTGTTTAATGCGGCAGCGCCCGACGACCGGTTGCGCGAGGACCAGTGCCGGGCAAATGTGATGCATACCGCGCCGACGCGGTCGATGCTGACGGACGCGCTTGGACAGTATCTCGTATGGAAAAAGTGGACCAAGTGGTTTTTGGTGACGGGGACGCGGCCCGAAGACAAGGCCTATGCCGACGAATTGCGGCGCACAGCAAAGCGGTTTGGTGCGACCATCGTCGATGAGCGCGTTTTTCAGTACGATCCCGGCAGCCGGCGCACCGATGGCGGGTTTGAGCAGATCCAGCAGCAGATTCCGACGTTTACTCAAGGTGCCAAGCCTCATGATGTGGTGATGGTGGCGGATGAGGGTGAATTGTTTGGCGAGTACCTACCGTTTCGGACGTGGGATCCGCGCCCGGTTGCTGGGACGGCGGGGCTG
>JANOVN010000249.1:0-3973 GCA_031417455.1 Hyphomicrobiaceae bacterium
TTAGAACGGGGCAGGGCCGCGGAGGGCGACCAGAAAGCCTGCGGTGCCGAGCACGATTACGACGAGAGCGCCGCCGATGCCGACGGCGGATTCAATGCGTCCGGCCCAGGCGCTTTCCTTACCGGCAATGCGCACCGCCAGATCGCGAGATCCGACAGCCAATGCCGCCAGGGCAGACACGGTCAGAGCAGTACCGAGCGACATCATGAACGTGGCGAAGATGCCGGCCCAGAGGATGCCCTGGCTCAACGCGAACAGCAGCACGAGTATGGCGCCGGTGCAGGGACGGATGCCAACGGTCATTGCCAGCGAAATGGCTTTGCTCCACTCCCACGGCCCCTGCAGCTGCGAGGGTTCGGGCAAGTGGGCATGGCCGCAGCTTGCAGAGTGGACGTGGCCTTGGACGTGGCCGTGATCGTGACCATGCGCGCAACCGGGACCGTGGACATGAGCTGGGCCGTGGCCAGCGTGTGCCAATTCGGCGGGGGCGTGGCTGTGGTCATGTGCGACGCCGCCAGCCAACATCGGCTTGATTTGGCGGTAAAGCAGCCAAACGCCGACAAGCGCGACGAGGGCCCAGCTGGCAATCTCGATCCAGGATTCGGCCGACTTCATCGTCAGGCTGGTGGCCTTGAGGGCGAGCGCCAGAACCGCCACCATGAGGATCGCCGAACAGGCCTGGAAGAACGCCGACAGGAACGAGAGGGCGATCCCCCGCCGCATGGTCTGGCGATTGGCCAGGACATAGGAGGAAATCACCGCTTTGCCGTGACAGGGACCGGCGGCGTGGAGCACGCCATACATGAAACTGATGAAGGCGAGCGACATGGCGGCGGTCATGGGACTGGCGGTTTTCAGATCGCGCACGGCAATGGCCATTTCGCGCTGGTAGTGCTGCTGCGTCGCCATAACCCAACCCCATAGACCGCTTGAACCCACCGGGGCTGAGACGGTGCTGGACGATGCGGCAGGGGCCGGTGCGGGGGCGACGCCAAACGGGGATTTTTTGACTTCGGCTTGGGCAAGCGCGAGCGACGTGACAACGAACAACGCAGCCACTATCCAGACAACGCGCGCCGTTGCCGTCTTCACGAGTTGGTGCATGTGACCTGCGCCGCTTTGGTGGAACCTGTGCCCGAGCCGCCGAACTGCTGGGTCATCGCGCCCGTCAACGTCTTTTCCTCAGGCGTTTCTTCCATCTGGCCGACGGTGATTTTGCAACCCGCTGGCCCGCCTGCGAGCGTGATGGCATCGCCCTTGGCGAGTTCGAAGGCGATGAAGAAGCTCGGGTCGTAGATCGCGAACTGGAAGCCCTTGGCATTTGCTTCAAGCGGCTGCTTGAGAGGGAGTTTGAAGTGCAGGGTCAGGATGCCGTCCTTATGCTCCAGCCACTGGTCAACGGGGGCTGCGAAACCCACTGCCTTGCCTGCCAGTTTGGCATATGTGAAGAAATCGAACTCCTTCAGGCCTTCCATGTTGACCTTGGAAAGTTCGGCCAATTCCTCGCGCGAATAGACGCCGTCGCCGTTGGTGTCGAGGCCCTGGATTGCCATCGCGGCATAGAACTCGTCGAACGTCCAGTGATGCTGGATCGCCGCGATCTGGTCCTTTTCGTAGACGACCTCGGCTTTCGACGTGACCCAAACGTGGGGGTGCGCCATCGCAGGCGAAGCAGCACTTGCAACAAGTGCAATTGCCACGAAGGCATTTCTCATAGATTGCCGCATTTATTGGGCCCTTGATTCGAATTGACGTCGCCGACTGCTCGATGCGAACTTCTGAGATGGTTATCCTTTGAGACTACAGCAACACCATGACCACGGCCAGCAAGGGGGCTGCGCAAATCGACGCTTTCCATTCCGACCTATGTAATGTTATATAGTAACATAATCGATTGATAGGATGGATTTGCATGCGCCACCACCAACTTGCTTTGAGCGCCCTGTGTGCGCTGGCCGTCAGCCCCATGACTGCAACCGCTGCCGAACTGAAGGTGGTCGTAACGTCGAAACCCATTCACTCGCTAGCTGCGGCGGTGATGGACGGCGTCGCGATCCCTAAGCTGCTCGTCGAGGGTTCGGCTTCGCCCCATACATTTGCTCTGAAGCCGTCTGGAGCCGCCGCGATCAACGCGGCGGACGTGTTCTTCCGCGTGTCGGGGACCGTCGAGCCGTTCAGCGAAAAGATCAGTGAAGCGCTGCCTGCGTCGGTCATGCTGGTGACGCTCGCCGATACGGCGGGCCTGACATTGCTCGACCGGCGGACCGGGGCGACGTTTGAGGAACATGACAAACATGAGGGACATGGGGGTCATGACGACGAGGATGATGCTCACGGCGCTAAAGACGGTCACGTCTGGCTTGATCCGGAGAATGCGAAGCTCATGGCGCAGAAAATTGCGAGCGTGCTGAGCCAAAAGGATCCTGTGCACACGGCGGCATATGCGGCGAACGCGGCCAAGCTTGTGGCTCGGATCGATGCGCTGTCGGGGGAAATTGCCGCGCAAACGAAGCCGCTGGCCGGGCGTCCGTTCATCGTGTTCCACGACGCGTATCAGTACTTCGAAAAGCGGTTTGGATTGCGGGCGGCAGGGTCGATAACGGTCAGCCCCGATGTTCAACCGAGCGCCAAACGGCTGACCGCGCTGCGCGGCAAGATCGGCAAGCTTGATGCGGCGTGCGTGTTTGCCGAGCCGCTGTTTCAGCCCAAGCTCGTCGCGGCGGTGACGGAAGGGACAAAGGCGCGGGCCGGGACGCTCGATCCGGAAGGCCTTTCGTTGGAGGCTGGACCTGAGTTGTATTTCACGCTGATGCGAACGATGTCGGCAAATTTGGTGAGCTGTCTGAAACCTGCGGCTTGACTGATTAGGGGCAACCGCCCCGGACCCCGTTTGAGGGGGACACCCCCTGAAACTCTCCCCGTCTTGTGGACCTCAACGCTTTCGCGCGGGCTTGTGGTTTGCCTCCCATACGCGCCAAAGAAGGAGCGCGGCTGTTATCGCTGCATAGATCAGCGGCTCGGGGGGCCAGCGCTTTTGCAACAGGATGAAGTGGAGGCAACCGGCGGCAACGGCGAGATAGACCAACTTGTGAAGCTTCTGCCAACTGGCAGCGCCCAAGCGTTTTATCATCGTCGTGTTCGATGTGATGGCCAGCGGGACCAGGATCGTAAACGCGAGCATGCCGACCGTAATGTAGGGACGTTTCACGAGGTCTTTCCAGATCGCCGCCAGATTGAAATCTTGGTCGAGCCAGACGTAGACGATCACATGGAGGAGTGCGTAGAAAAACGCGAGCAGACCGATCGCGCGGCGATAGCGGATCAGATTGGGGCCGCCAAACTTGCGAAGCGGAGTCATCGCCAAGCCAATGACCAAAAACCGTAGCGCCCAAAGCCCTAAAAGTTTTTCCAGCGTCTTCAGCGGGTCCGCGCCGAGCTGGCCGGTGAATGCCTGGTAGAACGCATATGCCGCTGGCGTCATGCCAACGACGTAAACCGCCGGTTTAACCCACTCCGGCGGGAGGGACCAGGATTTGGGTTTGGTCAGAGTGCGCGCGTTCATCCGTTGAGTATTCCAAATAGGCGCAAGTGGGCGGCGAATGACTTTGGTGCGCTAGAAATCCTTCTTCAGGTCCATGCCGGAATAAAGGCCGGCGACCTGATCGGCGTAGCCGTTGAAGGGGAGCGTGTCG
Organism: Hyphomicrobiaceae bacterium; assembly: GCA_031417455.1. Taxonomy (GTDB): domain Bacteria; phylum Pseudomonadota; class Alphaproteobacteria; order Rhizobiales; family Hyphomicrobiaceae; genus JANXVY01. The sequence continues at coordinate 3,693 of JANOVN010000249.1, forward strand.
CGCCGCTTGTTGAACACCCCGCCTTCGCCAATGCGGCGTTCGGTGGCTTGGCTCCAGCGCGGGTGATCGACGGCTGGGTTCACGTTGGAATAGAAGCCATACTCGTTTGGACCCGCCGCGTTCCAGGTCGTTTTGGGCTGCCTATCGGTCAGCGTGATACGCACGATGGATTTGATCGATTTGAAGCCGTACTTCCACGGCACGACGAGCCGCAGCGGCGCGCCGTTCTGGTTGGGCAGGGTTTCGCCGTAGAGGCCGACCGCCAGGATCGTCAGCGGGTG
>JANOVN010000250.1:0-6023 GCA_031417455.1 Hyphomicrobiaceae bacterium
ACATGCTACTATGGCCCGCCCGGCCCCAAGACGATGGCTGCAGGTCTCCGTCGCCTGTCGGAGCGGCTCGCAGGATACCAATTGGCTCAACTCATGCATCAATCTGCAACCGGACGAGATGTGTGAATCCCGTAGCCCCAGAGGGAGAGGGGACAGGCTGCCGTTCGCTGTGAGTTTATTTTTTCAACCGGGGAACACAAGCGCGCGGGCGGGGTCGATTTCGACGGTGACGTTGGCGCCGCGGGTGAGACCGTCGGGTTCGGGGGTGCGGATTTTGAGGGGGTCGTCGAAGCCCTGGACGGCGACTTCGAGGAGGGCGACATCGCCAAGGAAGCGGACGTGCTGGATGCGGCCGGGCAGGATTTTGGCGTTTGGTGCGCGGTATTGGGGCGGTGCGAGGCTTTCGGGCCGGACGATCATGGCGCGTTCGCGCAGGCACAGGATGGCGGGGTCGCCGTCGGCTATTGCAGGGGCGGGGATGGGACCGATGGGGGTGTCGATGCTGCCGCCTTTGGCGCGGGCTTTGACTTCGTTGATCTCGGAAAACAGGCGGGCGACGAACAGTTCTTTGGGGTGATGATAAAGCTCTTGGGCAGAGCCGAGCTGGACGAGCTGGCCGCCGGACATGACGGCGATGCGGTCGCCGAGGCGCATGGCTTCTTCGGGATGGTGGGTGACGATGAGCGAGGTGGCGCGGGTTTCGCGCAGGAGGGAGAGAGTTTCCTCCTGCATGGCGTCACGGAGCTGAACGTCGAGGCCGGAGAACGGCTCGTCCATCAACATGACGGCGGGGCGAGGGACGATGGCGCGGGCAAGCGCGACGCGCTGCTGCTGGCCGCCAGAGAGGACGTGGGGGTATTGTTGCGCCATGTGGGCGAGGCCGACGCGGGACAGGAGTGCCATCGCCTCGCGTTCGGCGTCTTCGGCTGGGAGCGATTTCAGCCCGAAGGCGACGTTTTCCAGGATGGAAAGGTGGGGGAACAGGGCGAAGTCTTGAAACATCAGGCCGACGCTGCGCTGTTCGGGGGGCACGAAGCGGGAGGGGCCGGCGACTTCCAGGCCGTTGATGAGGACGCGGCCGCCGGAGGGCTTTTCGATGCCGGAGGCAATGCGCAGCAGGGTGGTTTTTCCGCAGCCGGAGGGGCCAAGCAGGCAGACGACTTCGCTGGGCTGGATGTCGAGGGTGAAGCCGGACAGGGCGTAGCGGTCGCCATAGCGGCGTTCGACGTTCTCAAATGTGATGCCGGTGGCGAAGGTTGCGGCGGCGCGGCGGCGTGCGGGGGCGGCCTGCGCAGGAGGGGCGGGTTTGGGGCCGGTGTGGGTTTTGAGCCAGGATTTGAGGGTCAACGCAGGGCTTTCATTGCCGCATAATAGACTGTGTTTGTTGCCGCCCCTCACCCTAACCCTCTCCCCGTGAAGGACGGGGAGAGGGGAAAAGTTGGGCCTGCGGCGCTCATTCCTGCGTACCCTCGTCGTCGTCGTCGGGCAAGGCGGCAAAGAGGTCGGGGTCGTCTTCTGGTTCGGGATCGCCACCGTCTTCGAGGGGGAGTTCGTCGGGCATGAGGGCTGCGACGTCGGTGGGGTCGGGCATGGAGAAGCCGGGGGGCAAGTTGCCGTCCAGCAGGCCAGCGCCCTTGAGTTCGGCGAGGCCGGGCAGATCTTTGATGCTGTCAAAGCCGAAATGGTCGAGGAAGGCTTCGGTGGTGCCGTAAGTGATGGGGCGGCCGGGCGCGCGGCGGCGGCCACGGGGGCGGATCCAGTTGGTTTCGAGGAGGACATCGAGAGTGCCCTTGGACGTTGTGACGCCACGGATTTCTTCGACTTCGGCGCGGGTGACGGGCTGGTGATAGGCGATGATCGACAGGGTTTCGAGCGCGGCTTTGGAGAGTTTGCGCTCCTCGGTGGCGTGCCGCTCCAGCAGGTAGGCAAGGTCATCGGCAGTGCGGAAGGCCCATTTGCCAGCGACCCGGTTCAAGGTGACGCCACGGCCAGAATAGTCGGCTTGGAGCTGTTTGACGAGGGCTGAGACATTGGTGCCTTCCGGCAGGTGGCGGGCAAGCGTTGCCTCGTCGAGCGGCGAGGTGGCGGCGAACAGCGCGGCTTCGATGATGCGCAGGTGGTTCTTCTGTCCAGCCTGCTGCTGGGCGGCTTCCAGGGTGGCGATGGCTTGCGTGGGCACGCCGTCATCGGCGGCGGAGGGCACCGACATCATGGCTTGAGACGCGGCTTCGGGTTCACCGTTATCGTTGGTGACGAGCTTCAGGCGGGGCGGAACCATGGTCACCTCAGACAGTGGCAAGCGGGATGCGCTTGCGGATGTGGATGGGGGCGAAGGGCGCGTCTTGGCGCAGTTCGATCAGGCCGTCGCGGGTCATTTCAAGGGTTGCGCCAAACGAGCTGGCGATCAATGTGCGCGGATCGGGGGCGGGGCCGGAGGCGGTTTCAGCGGCCTGAATGGGCAGGTATTTTTCGAGGAAGAAATCGAGCTGGAGCCACATGCCGAGGGACTCGCCGACCATGCCTTCGAGCCGGGTGCGGGCCTCCTTGATGGACCAGCCTTTGCGGGCTTTGACAACGTGACCGACTTTGATGGTGCGGCGGCGCAGGTCGGCGTAGGCGCGGAGCAGGTCGTAGATTTGGGCCGTGTGCTGGGTTTGCCGGATGGTCTTGACGCCTTCGGCGAGACCGCGCGGGAACACGTCGCGGCCTAAGCGGTGACGGGTCATGAGTTGGGCTGAGGCGTTGCGCATGGCGTTCAAGCGCATCAGGCGAAAGGCTAAGCGCTGGGCGAGATCTTCGGCGGTCGACTGGTCTTCGGGTCTGCCTTCGCGCGGGATCAGCAGGCGGGATTTGAGGAAGGCGAGCCAGGCGGCCATCACGAGGTAATCGGCGGCGATTTCCAGCCGGAGGTTTTGCAGATCGTCGATGAAGGCAAGGTATTGATCGACGAGAGCGAGGACGGAGATTTTGGCGAGGTCGACTTTCTGGGTGCGGGCAAGCGCCAAGAGGAGGTCGAGCGGGCCTTCGAAACCGTCCACGTCCACGCGCAGCGCTTCGCTGGCGAGCGGCGCCGTATCCAGCGTCGGCGCTTCCCAGGCTTCAATGGCGCGTGTCGGGTCGTCGATGGTCATTGCGTTTCCGGTCGTTCCGGGCGGATATAGGGGAGTGTACACTGATTCAAGGCGGGAGGGGGAAGGGGGTGGATTGAGGCAGTTGGGAGTGGGGTAGAAGATGGTAACTGTCCCAAGCTCGCCTGTTCCAAGCTCGCCTGTTCCAAGTTCGCCGCTGATGAACATCAGTGAAATGCACCATTCAAACGCCGTTCAAGGTGCTTGCTCTAGAACCGCATCATCCCCCCGAGGGAGTTGGTTCTTACGACAAACTGGAGCGACAAAATGGTAGTGCGTAATTTCGTGGTGATCGGTGCGGTTATCCTGACGATGACAGCAGGCTTGGTGTCGGCTCACGCGGGCGGCTCAACGGTTTCGATCGAGCAGTATGGTTCAGGCAACGGCGTTGGCGGTGGTCAGCATGGCTACCGCAACAAGTTGACGGTGTATCAAAAGGGCAACCGCAGTTCGGTGATCTCCAACCAATATGGTGCGCGCAACCGGGCCGTTGTTGGCCAGCAGGGTAACAGCCACGCGGCCAATACGTATCAGAACGGTCGCGGCAATATCGTCGGCGTCGCGCAGTTTGGGTCCGGCCATTCCGTCGTCACATCGCAAGACGGCAACGGCAACGCGGTTGGTGTCATTCAGGCTGGCCGGAACAACCGTGCGACGACGACGCAGATCGGCGCAGGAAACGTGTCCGTCATCGTTCAAGACTGAAATTTCTAAGACGCCACTGTCTGGCGAGATGAGTGTCGGAATCGCTCATCTCGCAGGGTTCTCAATGGAGACGACTATGATCCGCGTTAACATGATCTCAACGCTGCTGATGGTGCCGATGGCCTTTGGTGCTGGCGTGGCGGTAATCTCGACGGCGGTCAGCGCAGGGGCGGACGCATCGTCGCCAGTGCGTTGCGAAATCAACGCCAAACGCTCAGGCAATAGCACGACGCTCGACGGTGTAGTCACCGCCAAGCGTGGTTTCAAAGGTTCCTACCGGCTGAGCATCACAAAGTCGGGCGGTGGCGGACAATCCGATATTGATCAATCTGGACTGTTCAGCGCCGCCCCAGGTGCGGCAGCGACCGTCGGCACTGTGACGCTGGGAGGTCCTGGATCATTCGTCGCCATTTTGACTATTACGGGCGATGGAAAGTCGACCGATTGTTCACGCCAGATTGGCGGGGCGCTGTGAGTGATGACTGCGGGTCGCTGGTTAGAAACACTATTGTTTTGAGTAGGGTGTGCGTCCATGATCTATAGGCAAATGACGACCGGCGGCTTGGCTTTGGTGCTAGGGTTTTGTGCAATGAACATGCCCACCGCGGCCACTGCGCGGGGAAGCGCCAGCATCACCATTACCCCCAAGGGCGAAACTGCCAGGGTGCTGCAAGAGGGACTGCATTGGTATTCGATTTTCCAGAATACCCGCAACCGCGCGCGTGTCGATCAAAAGGGGACTGGCAATGGCGCCGCCGTGAGCCAAAGCGGCCGCAATAATTGGGCGGGTATCTTCCAGCGCGGCAAAGGGCACGCGGCAACCGTGACGCAAAACGGCAACGACAACGCCTTGGGTGTGGTTCAATTTGGCAAGAAAACCAACATGACAGCCAGCCAAAAAGGAAACGGCAACGTGGGTCTGGTGCTGCAGGGCGGGTGGTAGGGTGCGAATGCGTCGAAGCCGCCGCAATACGCCAAGGGGTTACTGCGCCCCATAACGCCGATTGTCATCCCGGCCAACCCCGGACGGGGAGTGTACACTGATTCACGGTGGGAGGAGGAAGCGGGTGAATTGAGGGAGTAGGGAGTGGGGAATAGCAAGTTGGAACTTCTCACTGGATCGCAGTGTTAGGTCAGATGATGATCAGAATACTGGAGTTTGGGGATGTGGGAAAAGCTCGACGCGATTTTTACGAAGATTTCGACCTGGACCGCGCGGGTGAGTGGCCAGCCAGTGGTGTTCATCGTGGCACTGCTGACGGTGCTGATCTGGGGGCTGACCGGGCCGCTGTTTCATTTTTCGGAGACGTGGCAGCTCGTCATCAACACGGGGACGACGATTGTTACGTTCCTGATGGTGTTCCTCATTCAGAATTCGCAAAACCGCGATACGGCGTCGATGCAGGCCAAGCTCGATGAGCTGTTGCGGGCGACACCGCAGGCGCGGGAGGCGTTTATCGGCATTGAACATTTGAGCGTTCAAGAGGTCGAGGCGATCCGGCTGACGCTTGAACGGGAGGTTTGTGATGACCGGAGCAAAAAGGTGAACCGGAGCGTCGCGGCGTTGGTGCGGGAGATGTGAGGGGGGATTCCTCTTCCCTGGAGGGGAGTAGGTGGCTGAAGGCTGGCGCAATGCGCCAAGAGGCTATTGCGCCCTACGTTTTATTTCGTCATGGCCGCGTAGGCGGCTACCCACGGCATGGGGCAGCGGGCGAGTTGGTTGGTTTTGGTCGCGCTGTTGAAACGATCCCGTACTTTCTTTTTCATTCTGTATTGCTGAGAGTTGTCGTGGGTGGCCGCCTTCGCGGCCATGACGTATGGAGGGGAGCGTTTGGGCGGGAAAGTTGTGCGGTCGCGCAAGGGCTTGACCCATCCTACAAGTGGTCGTCGGCCTCGTCGCCGCCCCTCGCGCTCATTTGTTGTGGCCCCTCACCCCACCCCCCCGTGTCGATGCGGAGCATCGCTCCGCGATGACGTACGGGGAGAGGACTTTCTACGCCTTCGCCCCCATCGCCAGATCGAGGTTGGCGAGGGCGGCGACGAGGTTGTAGGGTTCTTGTTGGCGGGTGATGGCGAGGGTTTGGTCGAAGCGTTGTTTCGACAGGCCGGAGAGGATCGGGACGCCTTCGCAGGCGGCTTCCATTTCCTTTATGTCGCCGTTGCAGTGGAGGGCTACATCGCAGCCGGCTT
>JANOVN010000251.1:0-2769 GCA_031417455.1 Hyphomicrobiaceae bacterium
ATGGAACCCTTGTGGCTCATGCTCGCAAAGCGAAAGCCGCCGTTGCCGTATGCATCAATTGGTGCGCGTCCGGGATAGTGGCCGGGTGTGGGTGGTGTGGGGGCGGTCATGGGCGGCGGCTGACCCTGTAGTTTGGGTTTAGCGCTCAGTGCGCCCTGACCCAACAGCTTTTCGAGATCGTTAGGCCAAGTCGTTGGGTTAGGGCGGCAAGCGAGCCCCAACCCAACACCTTGTCAGCATTCAAGCCTTCGCTTTGGCGGGGCTGCCTTTGCTGGACTTGTCGGCGTTTTCGGACCAGTCGCGTTTGACGCCGAACCAGAGCAGCAACGGCGAGGCGACGAAGATCGACGAGTAGGTCCCAATGGCGATGCCAAACAGCATGGCGAAAGCAAAGCCATGAATCACGCTGGTGCCGAACACGTACAACGCGAGCACGGCGAGCGCGGTGACGACCGAGGTCAAAACGGTGCGCGACAGGGTGTCGTTGATCGACATATTGAGCAACTCAATCAGCGGCATCTTCTTGTATTTGCGAAGGTTTTCGCGGATCCGGTCGAACACGACCACGGTGTCGTTGATCGAGTAACCGGCCAGCGTCAGTAGAGCTGCAACCACCGATAGATCGAATTCGTACCAGAGGATGGAGAACATGCCGACCGTAATGAACACGTCGTGGACCAGGGCGACGATGGCGGCCACGGCGAATTGCCATTCGAAGCGGAACCAGACGTACAGCATGATGCCCATGATGGCAGCGATCACGGCGTAGATGCCGGTCTGCTTTAATTCAGATGACACGGCAGGGCCGACAACCTCGGTGCGGCGGATTTCGAAGCTCCCGCTGAGCGCGTCCTTGATCTTGGTGTTGGCGGCTTCCTGGGCTTTGGCTTCTGCGGCTTCGTCGGGTGCACGCTGCTGGGCCACCCGGATCAGCGCGCCATTGGTACCAGCACCCTGGACTTGGATTTCGCCAAGGCCAAGTTTATGGAGTTTTTCGCGTAGTCCAGCGACGTCGACGGTCGCGGATTTCGACTGCACTTCGATGAGCGAGCCGCCCTTAAAATCGACGCCATAGTTCAAGCCGCGCGTGAACAGCAGGACGGCGGCGATCAGGGCGAGCGCCCACGACAGACCGACGAAAAGCACGCGCCTTTCGATGATCTTCCACTTGGTGCCGTGGGGGAAAAAGTCGACGCCTTTAAACATGGCTTGGTTCTCTATCGTTAAGTCGCGCGAGTGCGCGTTCGAATGGGGTGGTGGCCAATGTCATGACCGGGCCATGTTGTAGGCGAGCGGGGCTTCCATCTTGCGGGTCTTGTGGGCTGAGAGCCACCAGGAAACCAGCAGGCGGGAGATGGTGAAAGCGGTGAACACCGTCGTGATGATGCCGAGCGTCAGGGTTACGGCGAAGCCACGGATGGGACCAGAGCCCAGCAGGAACATCACCAGACCGGCGATGAAGGTCGTTAACTGGCTGTCGATGATGGTGCCGTACGCGCGCTCGAAGCCGATGCTGATGGCATCGATGGGGCGCTTACCGGCGCGCAGTTCTTCGCGGATACGCTCATAGATCAGCACGTTGGCGTCGACGGCCATACCGATCGTCAGCACGATACCGGCGATGCCCGGTAGCGTCATGGTCGAACCGAGCAGCGTCATGATGGCGAACACGAGGACGACGTGGAACGCCGCGCCGATGGAGGCAAAGATGCCGAGCAGGCCGTAGGCGTAGACCATGAAAGCGACAACCGCGATCATGCCAACGATGGCGGCGCGCTTGCCAGCGTCGATGGAGTCCTGGCCGAGGTTTGCGCCGACGGTGCGTTCTTCAACGACTGTGAGCTTGGCGGGGAGAGCGCCCGAACGCAACTGAATGGCGAGCGCGTTGGCCGATTCTGGCGTGTATGAGCCCGAGATCTGGCCCGAGCCGCCGAGGATGGGTTCGCGGATGACCGGGGCAGACAGAACCTTGTCGTCGAGCACGATGGCGAAGGGGCGACCGACATTTTCCTGAGTGAACTTGCCGAACTTGCGCGCGCCGGATTGATTGAAGCGGAACGAGATGATCGGTTCGTTGGTGCGCTGTTCGAAATTAGCGTGGGCATCGGAAAGATCGCCGCCGTCGACGACGGGCGTTTCGCGCAACACGTATTCGCGGCCAGCCGCTTCGGTGTCTTTGGAGTCGGCCTTGTAGAGTTTGTAGCCCGAGGGCACCCGGCCGAGCTTGGCTTCGTCGGCGGTGACAGTTGGATGAACATCGTGGAAGGCGAGCTTGGCGGTCGAACCTATGAGTTCCTTCAGGGCCTTGGTGTCTTCGACGCCGGGAACCTGGATCAGAATTCGGGAATCGCCTTGGCGGACGATATTTGGTTCGGTTGTGCCAAATGCGTCGATACGGCGGCGGACGGTTTCTATGGAGGCACCGGCGGCGTTGGAGATTCGGTCGCGGATACCGGCTTCGGTGGGCTCGATGGTAATGAGACCGGGCTCGGCCCCCTTGGCGATGGCGAGATCGGAGGCACCGGCAAAGCGCGTCGAAGAAATGACGTTAGTCAATTTCTTGAGGGCGAGGATGGCGGCGTCGGCTTCCTCAGGCTTGGTCAGACGGATTTGAACACCGGTGCTGGTGGCTGCAATTCCGTTGAAGCCGATCTTGGCTTCGCGCAGGTTTTTGCGGGCATCGTCGCGCAGCGTACCGAGCCAGTCCTTCTTGAGTTGCTCGCTGTCCATCGCCATCAAAAGATGAGCGCCGCCGCGCAAATCGAGGCC
>JANOVN010000252.1:0-1936 GCA_031417455.1 Hyphomicrobiaceae bacterium
ATCGGGATGGCGGTGCGGTTCAGAGAAAACGGCTCGAGCGTCAGAGTTCCGTTGTGGTTTGAGATTTCACGGTCACTTTCACCGGCCGACGAACAGAGTTGGCACCATGGGTCCGCAGCTCTCGACCTTACGGCCAAGGGCATGACGCCAGAGCAAATTGCCCTGGCGCGTGAAATGGCGCAGACCTGTTAGAGCCAAAATTAGAAGAACTGCGACTAAGCCTACTCCGCCGCTTGGGGCTTACGCGTTTCCACCGGTTGGTCAAGGCGGCCAAGAAGAGGGGACATGAGCAATAGCGCGACGCCGATCCCTGTTCCCCACAACGCGATTGTCGTAAAGACGTCGTTGTACGTGGCCAACGCTTTGGCCGGATCCAGCACTTGGCCCGCGATCGTTTCAGTGGCGGCGAGTTGAGCGATGAGAGCGGAGAGATAGCCTGCGGCCGCGGAGGCCAAAAACCAAGTTGCCATGATCGTAGCGATAATCGCAGGCGGTGCCAGCTTCGACATCTGCGAAAGACCGACCGGCGACAGGCATAACTCGCCCGTCGTGTGCAGCAAATAGGCCAGAACTAGAAAAATCATCGGCACGCGGAAGTCGGGGCCAGCGAAATTCTCGGAGCCCCAAACCAAAAGGAAGAATCCCGCACTGACCTGCAACAGCGCCAGTGCGAACTTCGCAGTCGGATTGGGATCAAGCCCGCGCTGCGCCAGGAACGCCCACAGAGTCGAGAAAGCCGGAGCCAGCAACAGAATAAAACCGGAGTTGAATGACGCCGTTTGCGCCGGCTGAATGGCGACGCCAAAGAGATCGAGCACCGTGTTGCGTTCGGCGAACAGTTTGAGCGACGACCCGGCCTGATTGAACAGCGTCCAGAAAACGACGGCGGTCGCAATCAACAAAAGCGCCAACATCAGTCGCGCGGCCTCTGCCCTCGTGCACTTGCGCGCCATGAAAGTGCCAATATAGATCAGCACGCAAACAGCACCGGCAGAAAGCGCGTAACCGACTAGGTCGAAGCGCTGCACGAAGGCCCAAACCAAACCAAGGCCTGCGAGCGATGCCAGGTAAATCGCCCACTCCAGCGTGATGGGACCCAGAACGGGCTTCGCAAGTTTTGCCGGATCGGGCGGTTCGCCGTGCCCTTCGAGCATCGGCTTGCCCCAGACGAAAACCAGATAGCCAGCAAGCATTCCCAAACCTGCCAGCCCGAAACCCAACCACCAGCCAAACTCCTGGCCCAGCCAGCCGCACAGGATTGCTGCCCAAAAGCTGCCCAGATTGATGCCGTAGTAAAACAATGTGAACCCCGAATCCCGTCGCGGATCGGACTTGGGATAAAGCTGACCGACGAGCGACGAAATATTCGGCTTCAGGAAACCCACGCCCATCACAATCAAAGCCAGCGCCATATAAAACACGCCCGCAAAGAACGGATCGCGGCCTCGGACAGAGAGTTCAAATGTGTCCTTCGGCAAGATCGCGGGAAGTGTCGCGTCGGCGGCCAAGTCATTGATCGTCAGACCGCCGTCCTTGCCGGCTACGAATGAATAAGCACTATCACCTATGACGAGTTTGACATCGCGCTCACGCCCACGGCCTTCGACCTGGAAAATATACTCGGATCCCTTATAGGTCAGAAACTGGGTCGCGGCCGGTCCCTCAACCGCCATCAAAGAATGGCCGGCGACAAGCAACAGCGCGCCGAAGGCAACTGCCTTGCGCGTGCCCAGATAGTGATCTGCAAGCGAACCACCGACCAGCGGCAGCAGATAGACCAGTGCGATATAGGCACCAACTTGACCGTTCGCGAATTTGTCGTCGTAGAGAAAGTGCTGCGTCAGATAGAAGATGAGCAGAGCGCGCATACCGTAGTAGGAAAAGCGCTCCCACATCTCGGCGAAGAACAAGATCATGAGCCCGCGCGGATGTCGGC
>JANOVN010000253.1:0-3986 GCA_031417455.1 Hyphomicrobiaceae bacterium
ACCGGCCAGCATTTTTTGCTCCGGGATGGCCGGGTCCAGCCCGGCCATGGAGTGGAGAAAAGGTCAATTTTATTGCTCGTTGGTATGAGTGGTAAAGGTCCCGGATCGGCTTGCGCAAGGGCGCACTGGTCCGGGACAACAGTGGGAGGGGATTTGGGTCCCGCTCCTTTGTGGTGGTCAGATCAAGAAGCTATTACTTCTTGGGGGCAGCGGCTGCTGCGGGGGCTGGAGCTGCACCAGCGGTTGGCGGCGGCGGCAGGAGCTTCATCTGCTCTTCCTTGTACTTCTGCATCCGCTCTTGCTGCATGTCGCGGATGCGGCCCATCAGCTCGCCGCGTGCTTTGGCGTATTCTTCGTTGTTGACCGGCTTGCCGCCGAACGCTTCGTTGAAGCCTTCGAGGGGGACGGGGAAGCCGATGGGCTGCGCACCAGCATTGAGGGCGAGGACCATCAGGCCGCCGCCGGCCTTCATGCTGTCAACCAATTCCTTGGTCGCTTCGACTTCGGCGGTGCAGCCGGCAGGGTGGCAGAGCGAGAACTTCAGGTCGATGGGCTTCAGAGCGGCTTCATCGATCTTTTCGTTCTTGGCGGCTTTGTCCCACATTTCCTTGGTGTAGACGGCAGCCTTCAGGCCCGGCGGGATAGCCATGCCAAGCGGCACCATGATCATGAACTGCTTCTTGTCATTGCCTTCGATTTCGCGAACGGCAGCCGAAACGATCACCATGCCGGTGTTGCCATCGAGGCGCTCGTGATGGGTGAGGCAGATGTTCTTCTTATTCTCGGTTTCCTTGCCGTCCTTGTCCTTGATCTTCTGGACGGCAAGTTCACACAGCTTCACCCAGGCGCTCTGCTTGCCAGCTTCGGCGCTAGCGGCAGGCGCGCCTGCGGCGGGTGCTGCGGCGGGTGCTGCTGGCTTTGCAGCGGGTGCTGCTGCTGGCTTCTTGTCTTGTGCCATGGCCGAAGCCGAGACGCCAACTGCGAGGATCGCGGCCAAAATGGCGCGAGGCAAAACAGTGTGTGTCATCTATCAGTCTACCTTTGCGTTACGAGCCCTAAACCCGGATCGACCGGACTTACCAAGCTCAGCCCCTTCATGAATTCCGTTGCGACTGCTTGCACTGGCGGCGCTTATGTTTTGCCGCGTCAGCCTGAGCGCTCGACTTTTTACCCCACAGGATCGACAACCCCCGCGAAAACGAGACGAGCGCTTTAACTACGATCGCCGGGGCGGAATAAGACTTCGAATAAGGCAATCCCGTGGCCGATTTCATGGTGAGCCCAGGCAAAGCCCTGGTTACCTGTTTATCGTTGCAAACGCGCCACGCGACATCTGCTATCAGGGGGACGGGGCAGACCGGCGGTGCGCCAGACAAGCCGCTCGGCGAGCACAGGGCGAAGGAGCCGATGTTTTCGCTCGCCGGTATAAGACACTGCAAGGCTGACTTAATCTGAGGATCACTGATGGGTTATCGACACCCCTATATGTTATCGGAAGGCGGGCTCGCTTGGCGGTACACGGCGAGGTACACGGCGACTGTTTTGCTCGGTGCATTGCTTCAACTCGCCGCAGGAACAGGCGGCGCATGGGCGGCTCAACCGGTCACGGCCATCGCCATTCAGGGCGAGCCGAAATTCGGGCCGGGGTTTGCCAATTTCAACAGCGTGAACCCTCAAGCGCCAAAGGGCGGACGGCTGGTGCAGGGCGTGCTCGGGTCGTTCGACACGACCAACCCCTTCATTATCAAAGGCGTTCCAGTTGCCGGCGTTCGCGACAACGTCACTGAAAGCCTGCTGGCGCGCGGCATCGATGAGCCGTTTTCGCTGTATGGATTGATCGCCGAGAGCGTTGAGATGCCCGACGACCGGTCGGAGGTGACGTTCAATCTCAATCCGAAGGCGCGGTTTTCGGATGGGCGGCCGGTGACGGCGAACGACGTGCTGTTTTCGTTCGAGAATCTGCGTGACAAGGGGCGACCCAACCACCGGGCGTATTTCAAGAAAGTAGTGACGACGGAGCGGCTGTCCGATCTCAAGGTGCGGTTTGTTTTCGAGAATGGCGGAGATCGCGAGCTGCCGCTCATCTTGGGGGTCATGCCGATTTTGGCGAGCCACGTGCTGACCAGCGAGACGTTTGAACAGACAAGCCTTGCGCCGTTCATTGGGTCGGGGCCTTACACGATGGCGGTGATCGATGCCGGGCGGTCGATCACGTATGCGCGCAATCTCGATTACTGGGGGCTGGACCTGCCGGTGAACCGGGGGCGGTTCAATTTCGACGAGCTGCGGTATGAGTACTTCCGCGACGACAATGTGATGTTTGAGGCGTTCAAGAACGGCGATCTCGATGTGCGGTTTGAGGATAATCCGGCGTTGTGGTCGCAAGGGTATGATTTCCCAGGCATTCGCGACGGGCGGATCGTCAAGGCGGAGATCGCGACGCAGCAGCCGGCAGGGATGGCCGCGCTAGTGTTTAATACGCGGCGGCCGATATTTGCCAACCGCGCGGTCAGGCAGGCGTTGATCCAGCTGTTTGATTTCGAATTCGTCAACCGGTCTTTGTTCAACGGACTTTATAAGCGCACAGAGAGCTTCTTTGAACGCTCGATGCTGTCGTCTGTTGGCCGGGCAGCCGATGAAGAGGAGATGCGGTTGCTCGCGCCGTTTGCCGGGAGTGTTGGGGGCGACGTCATGGCGGGTCAGTCGCGGCTGCCGAAGACGGACGGGAGCGGGCGAAACCGGGCGAACCTGCAAAAGGCGCTACAGATTTTGACGGATGCGGGCTTCAAGACGGTGGATGGGCGGCTCGTCGATCCCGCGAGCGGCAAGCCGTTGGCGTTCGAGATGCTGGTCAACAGCGCACAGCAGAGATTGTTGTCGGGGTTCGTTGCCGATCTTTCACGCCTTGGGATTTCCATGTCGATCCGGCAGGTGGACAGCGCCCAGTACCAGGCGCGGCTGCGGACGTATGATTACGATATGATACAGACGAGCTGGCCGTCGTCGCTTTCGCCTGGGAACGAGCAGCTGTTCCGCTGGTCGGGGGAGGTCGGCAGACAAGACGGCAGCTTTAATTTTGCCGGCGTCGATAACCCGGCGGCGGACGCCATGATCGCGGCCATGCTTGCGGCACGCAGTCCGGCTGCCTTCGTGTCGGCGGTGCATGCGCTGGATCGCGTGCTATTGTCGGGCGACTACGTGATCGCGCTGTATCATGTACCGCGCTATTGGATCGCGCACGCGTCGCGTATCAGATATCCCGAGCAGGCTCCGATGGTGGGGCTGCTACTCGACACTTGGTGGACCGATAAGAAATGACACTCCCGAGGACGCGCAAAGTTCATCCCGGCCAGACGTTCAACATGGCAGCCTATGCGATTTCGCGGGCAGCACTCGATACGCCCGATAAGCCCGCGCTGATCGTGATCGACGATGTGGAGGCGGCGCCCAGCGAAGTGTGGACGTATGCGCGGCTTGAGCGGGCTGTGCTTTCAGTCGCGGCGGGGCTGCGGGACAAGGACTACGAGCGCGGCAGCCGGATTGCAATCCGGCTCGACAATACAAGTCTCTATCCGATTGTGTTTTTCGGCGCGATTGCGGCGGGATATGTGCCGATTGCGATGTCGGCGGCGCTCACTCAACGGGAAGCGGATTTTCTGGTGCGCGACAGCGGCGCGTCGGCGGTGGTGATCGCGCCCGGTTTGCCGCTCGAGTCTTTGCCGGAGGGAGTGGACGGGATTGCGACGGCAGAGGTTGCGCGGTGGATCGCGCAGACGCCGTCGTCGACGTATGCGTTCACCAAGGGCGATGATCCGGCGTTCCTCATCTACACGTCGGGCACGACAGCGCAGCCGAAGGGCGTGCTGCACGCGCATCGCTCGATCATCGGGCGGATACCAATGATCGAGGGCTGGTATGGGCTGACCGTCGATGACCGGGTGTTGCACGCTGGCGCGTTCAACTGGACCTATACGCTTGGCACCGGC
>JANOVN010000254.1:0-3912 GCA_031417455.1 Hyphomicrobiaceae bacterium
CGTCGCCCAGGATCATCGAGTTGAGCGGCTGGCTGAGCTTGGAGCCGTCGCGGTAGAGCGCGTTGGCTTTGAGCGCCAACTGCCAGGAGAGCATGTAGCTCGCCTTGCACTCATCGACGGTTGCGTCGTTGGGCATGTTGATGGTCTTGGAGATCGCACCCGAGATGAAGGGCTGGGACGCAGCCATCATGCGGATGTGGCTTTCGACCGAGAGGTAACGCTTGCCCTTGCGGCCACACGGGTTGGCGCAGTCGAACACGGCGTAGTGCTCGCGCTTCAGGTAGGGCGCGCCTTCCAAGGTCATGGCGCCGCAAACGTGCTCGTTGGCGTCTTCGATCTGCTGCTTGGTAAAGCCTAAGTGCGAGAGCAGGTCGAAGGCTGGGTCGGCGAGCTTTTCGGTGGGGATCTTGAGGGAGCCGGTGAGGAAGTCGTCGCCGATGGTCCAGCGGTTGAAGACGAACTTGATGTCGAAGGCAGCAACCAGATTGCCGGCGATCTTTTCCAAGATTTCGGGCGTGAAGCCCTTGGCCTTGAGGGTCGATTCGTTGATGCCTGGCGCCTGCCTCAAGCTGCCGTGACCGACGGCGTAGGCTTCCATTTCCGCGATTTCGTTCTCGCGGTAGCCGAGCGTGCGCAGCGCGCCGGGAACAGCCTGGTTGATGATCTTGAAGTAACCACCACCGGCGAGCTTCTTGAACTTGACGAGAGCGAAGTCGGGTTCGATGCCGGTCGTATCGCAGTCCATGACGAGGCCGATCGTGCCGGTGGGGGCGACGACGGAGGCTTGGGCGTTACGAAAGCCGTGCTCCTGGCCAAGCGCGATGGCTTGGTCCCAGGCGCGCTGAGCGGCGGCGATCAAACGCGGATCGGGGCAACCGGCGTGGTCGAGCGGGACCGGATCGATGGCGATTTTTTCGTAGCCTTCGGACTGGCCGTAGGCGGCGCGGCGGTGGTTGCGGATGACACGCAGCATGTCGGATGCGTTGTCGCGATAGCCGGGGAATGCGCCCAATTCGGACGCCATATCGGCAGACGTTGCGTAGGCGACGCCGGTCATGATGGCCGAGATCGCGCCGCAGATCGCGCGGCCTTCGCGGCTATCGTAGGGAATGCCAGCTGTCATCAGCAGGCCGCCGATGTTGGCAAAGCCCAGACCCAATGTGCGATAGCGGTAGGAGAGTTCCGCGATCTGGCGCGATTGGAACTGCGCCATGAGGACGGAGATTTCCAGCACGATGGTCCACAGGCGGCAGGCGTGTTCGAAGGCCGGCGCGTCGAAGGCACCGTCCTTGCTCTCCTCTGGCGTGCTTCCAGCACGACGGAACTGGAGCAGGTTCATCGAGGCCAGGTTACAAGCCGTGTCGTCGAGGAACATGTATTCCGAGCAGGGGTTGGACGCGCGGATCGGTCCCGACTTGGGGCAGGTGTGCCAGTCGTTGATGGTGGTGTGGAACTGGATACCGGGGTCGGCGGAGGCCCAGGCGGCGTGGCCGATCGAGTCCCACAGGTCGCGGGCTTTGAGGGTCTTGACGACCTTTCCGTCCTTGCGGGCGGTGAGCTTCCAGTCCTTGTCTTCGTTGACCGCATTCAAGAATTCGTCGGTGACGCGGACCGAGTTGTTCGAGTTCTGGCCGGCAACCGTCAGGTAGGCTTCGCTGTCCCAGTCGGTATCGAAGACGGGGAAGTCGATGTCCTTGAAGCCCTGCTTGGCAAACTGGATGACGCGCAGAATGTAGTTGTTGGGCACGTCATCGCGGCGGGCGTCTTTGATGGCGCGCTTCAGGGCCGGGTTGCGGGCCGGTTCGAAACAAGCGTCGCCTTCCGCTTCGCAGTTGACGCACGCCTTCATGATCGCCTTGAGGCGCTTCTGGCAGATCTTGGAGCCGGTGACGAGGGCGGCAACCTTCTGTTCTTCGCGGACCTTCCAGTTCACGTATTCTTCGATGTCGGGATGGTCGACGTCGACGACACACATTTTCGCCGCGCGGCGGGTGGTGCCGCCCGACTTGATGGCACCGGCTGCGCGGTCACCGATCTTCAAGAAGCTCATCAGACCCGACGAGCGGCCGCCACCCGACAGGCGTTCATTCGAGCCGCGGAGCGAGGAGAAGTTTGTGCCGGTGCCAGAGCCGTATTTGAACAGGCGGGCTTCGCGGACCCACAGGTCCATGATGCCGCCTTCGTTGACGAGGTCATCTTCGACGGACTGGATGAAGCAGGCGTGCGGCTGGGGATGTTCGTAGGCCGAGGTGGAGGCGGTCAGTTCGCCGGTCACGTGGTCGACGTACATGTGGCCTTGGCCGGGGCCGTCGATGCCGTAGGCCCAGTGCAGGCCGGTGTTGAACCACTGCGGCGAGTTCGGCGCTGCCATTTGCATGGCGAGCATGTAGCGGTGCTCGTCGTAGAACGCGCGGGCGTCTTCTTCGGTGGTGAAGTAGCCACCCTTCTGGCCCCAGTAGGTCCAGGTTCCAGCCAACCGGTCAAAGACTTGACGGGCGTCGGTTTCACCGGTGATGCGCTCCGACTGTGGGAGTTCAGACAGCGCGCGCTCGTCGGCGACCGAGCGCCAGAGCCACGATGGGATCTGGGTTTCTTCGATGCGCTTCAAGCGCTTGGGCACGCCGGCCTTGCGGAAATACTTCTGGGCGAGGATGTCGGCGGCAACCTGGCTCCAGTGCTCGGGCACGTAGAAGCCGTCGAGCTTGAAGACCGCCGAGCCGTCGGGGTTCTTGATTTCGCTTATCGCACGCCGGAACTTGATCGTTTCGTAAGGAGATTTGCCAGCTTCCGTAAAGCGACGTGCGATTTTCATAACGAAGGTCCCCAGTGATGCCCGGTGTGTTCGAGCGATTATTGTTGGCGTGACGCGTGACGAAGAGCCCGGTCCGTCTCCAGAAAAAGCCCGCAGAAAATCGTTCGCAGCAAGGGCTGCGCTTTCGGATTTCAATGGCTTGGAAGAACTGCAGGCTGAACGCGAGGCGACTGACGAGGAAAGTGCGCGGCCTACAAACAACGAGGAACACAGCGCTCAAACCGTAGGTCTAAATTGGCCGATTCGAGGGGTGGTTGTCTAGATGTAGTGGGGCGCGGATACATCGATACTAGCGCTGGGGAAGCGGTGCGCAGATTGTGGAAAAGATGTGCATGAGCGGGGAGAAGACAGCGGGGTGGTCAGCGCTCGCTCAATACCTATCGGCGATCCAACCGTGTGAGGGATCCGGGAGAGGGTTGCTCGCCCTAAAGAACGCCGCAGCCAAACTAGCCGATTCCTTTCTGTGCACTGTTGCCTCAAGGCATCAACTAGGTCGAACGGTTGGTGGATAACTTGCGCCTGTTACACGGTGTTGGACTTACCGTGGTGGTTTGATGCGTGGCAACATGGAGCGGTCGCTGTCGTCATCGGGTGCCAGGGGGACATTTGCCGTTGTCCGGGATGAGACTTGGGGTGCCTCAATCGGGAGTTGTTTGTTGCTGCAGTAGAGTGACGATCTGCGGGCTGGTCGATGACACTCTATATAGGGCTACCAAAAGCGCAGTCCGACACGTGACCGCGCCGCTGGACACTCTGCGATCGAATGGTTATTCCATGAGCCCATGAGCATCATTTCCGAGATCTTTTCCTGGTGGGGTGGCAATACCTGGGGAACGCGCGTCACACTGTGGCGGCAAGGCAAGTTTGTCGGCAGCGACGAGCTGGGCAACAAATACTATGCACAGAAAAAGGGCATCGGCCCTATGGGGATGCAACGCCGCTGGGTCACCTATAAGGATCTCGCGGACGCCTCCAAGGTGACTCCGGACTGGCACGCCTGGCTGCATCACATGGTCGATACGCCGCCTACGCAAGAGGCGTACACCCCCAAGCCCTGGCAGAAGGCGCACAAGATGAACATGACCGGGTCGGGGGCAGCT
>JANOVN010000255.1:0-6196 GCA_031417455.1 Hyphomicrobiaceae bacterium
AGCCTCGTGTCCTTCGGTGTGGCCGCCCTGTTGGCGGTCACTTCGTTGCGGCCGGGATCGGGCTCAATCCCCCCCACCAGCGGCGTGCAGATGGCGGCCGCCCAGAAATCAACCCTCGCCGACGCCTTCACCGTGGGCACCCAATCGCCGCGCGGTGAGATTGCCGTCGACATCGATCTCCCAACCGCCTTGCGCCTCGCCGACTACAATCTCCACGGCATAGACCGCCCCATCGACCGCGCCGAGGCCGAGTTCTGGCTCAAAAAGGCTATGTCCTTGACCGCCAGCCACTCCCAGATCCGCTGGGCCATGACCCAGCTCGGCACCCTTTCCGCCGAACCGGTCACCGGAACGCCCGACTACGAAAAGGCTCGCCTGCTTTGGGAAGTCTCCGCCGCCAATGGCGATCCCGTCGCCATGTGCTTCTTAGGCACACTTCTTGAGAACGGTCTGGGCCTTACCGCCGACCGCGCCAAGGCGCTCGACCACTTCAAGCGCGCCAGAAGTGCCGGTGGATGTCCCAATTCCGATGAAGCTATCGCACGTTTGAGCAAATAAGTTTCGAGTTGAGTGAGGCTGTATGTTTCGTTCGTATAAATCTGCCCAGATCGCCGCCCTCGCATGCGCAACCCTTGCCGGCATCGGCACGTTTGCCGGTGAAATCGCCGCCCAGCAAAAACAGGCACCGCTGTTTTTCGACGCGCGCCGTCTGCCCGACATGGAAGTCGAACGCCGCAACCAGGAAGTCCTGGCTGAGCAGCGCCGCGTCGCCGAGGAACGCCGGATGGAATCCGAAGCCAACGCCAAGCGCATCGCTACCGAGGCGAAGGCCCAGGAAGCCCGCATCGCCGCTGCCGAAGCCGAACTCAAGAAAAGGGCCGACGAAACCCGCATCGCCGCTACAGAGGCCGACGCCAAGAAGAAAGCCGACGAAGCACGCATCGCCGCCGCCGAAGCCGACGCCAAGAAGAAAGCCGACGAGACACGCATCGCCGCCGCCGAAGCCGACGCCAAGAAGAAAGCCGACGAGACACGCGTCGCCGCCGCCGAAGCCGACGCCAGGAAGAAAGCCGACGAAGAAAGGCGCCTAGCTGCGGCCGAAGCCGAACTCAAGAAAAGGGCCGACGAGGCACGCATCGCCGCCGCCGAAGCCGACGCCAAGAAAAAAGCCGACGAAGAAAAACGCCTAGCTGCGGCCAACACCGCGGCCACGCCGGCCGTGCCCGCCCAGCGCGTCCTGCCTCAAGTCGCAGCGCTCGCCCCACAAGTCACCAGCCCGCAATCACCGTCCGCCAGCTGCGAACCCACCAAAGCCAAGCCATCGCAACTGGCAGGCGGCCGCATGCGCGTCGATATCGACAGCCCGTGCCGCAAAGGCCAGACCATCTCCCTGCGCTACGGCAGCTATGAACTCGTTCGCAAACTGGACAACGCAGGCCGCGCAGCCATCGACCTCGACCTCTTCCAGGGCAACACTGTCCCGGTTGGCTTGAACTACCCCGACGGTCACAGCGAAAGCCTCCAGCCGGCAGCCCGCGACCTCGCCGAGGTCTGGAAAGTCGCGCTAATCTGGCAAGCCCCCGTCGACCTCGACCTTCACGCCATGGAAAACGGCGCGCTCACCAGCAAGGCAGGACACGTCTGGTCAGGTGCCGCCGGCACCGCAGAAGCCGCCAAAGCTCAAACCGCAGACAGCGGACGGGGCGCGGGTTTCATCTCGATGAGTGACAACGGGTCCCACGAAGGCTCCAAGATCGAAGTTTATACTTTCTTCCACACTCCCGACCAGCCGAGCGGCGTGGTATCCATGCTGCTGGACTACGTGACCCGCGGCGCCAATCCAACGGGCGACTTTTGCGGTACCGGTGCCAAGGCATCGATCCCGTATGAAGCCGTGATCATGTCGCCGAAGGGAACAACGTCTCGCGAGCGCGGCGTTATCTCGCCAGCGGCCTGCGGTGTCGCGCTCTCAGCATCGGCCCGCTTAATCCGCGACGCCGTTCCCGACCTACAATTCGGGCAATAATTACAACTCGTCTCATTTGTACTGCTTAGGGGAAATACGGGGAATAAAATGCGAGTAAGAAATCACATGAACTGGATCGCCACAGCGGGTCTCATGACCGCCATTATATTTGCGCCGATGACAACTGCTGGCGCTGCCGAAGTCACCCTGCAGATGAAGGGAGGAGACTTCGCCGTTAAGGGCGACATCAAATCGTTTGACGGTGTGAAGTACCAGATCGAATCCAAGTCTTTCGGCTCCATGTCGCTTGACGCGGCGCGCTTTGAATGCGTCGCTGGCGATTGCCCGAAGGCTGGTACTTTTGCACCGGCTGCCAACTCAGCCGTCGTACCCGGCTCGAATCTCGGCACGGCTGTCTGGATGGGCGGCAGTGCCCAGGGCACCCAAGTGATGCCAAAACTCATACAGGCCTATGCCGCTTTGATCGGGGCCAACGTCACCCGCACCATCGGCGCGGACCCCAAAAACCTCGAATTCAGGCTGACTGACGCGGCCGGCAAGGAAATTGGCCAATTCATAGACGCTCGCCAAGGCGTCCCCGCTGGCCTCGCTGGCTTGGAAAACAAAACCGTCGACGCCGTCTGGTCGGCCCGCTCGGTTACGCCCGCCGAACAGGCGCGCGGCGAATCAACCGGCCTTGGCAACCTCCGCGCCCCCGGCAATGAACATATCTACGCCTTGAACGCGATGGTCGTGCTCGTGGCCCCCGGCAACCCCGCCGTTTCCATGACGATTGACAATATTGCCAAGATCTATTCTGGCCAAATCAAAGACTGGTCCGAGATTGGCCTGCCGCCCGGCAAAATCAACGTCTACGCCATGGTCCCAACCTCGGGATACTGGGGCGCGTTTGAAGACTTGATCTTGAAGCCCCGCGGTCTCACTGCCTCGCCCGACATCATCCGCATCGAAAGCGCTACCGACTGGTCGGACAAGGTCACCCAGGATCCCGTCGGAATCGGTATCACCTCGATTGGCCTTGTACGAAACGCTAAACCGCTCAACCTCGAAGCTTCGTGCGGCCTGATCACCAAGCCGTCGGCCTTCCTGGCAAAGACCGAAGAATATCCAATGACGCATCGCCTACACCTCTACACGGCCGGCGCGCCCCGCAGCGCACTGGCCCGCGAACTGCTAGCCTTCGCCATGTCGCCGCGCATGCAACCTGTCTTGAAGGACGCAAACTTCGTCGACCAGTCGCCTGAAGCGCTCGACTTCCAGGCTCAAACCACCCGCATCGCATACGCGCTCAACGCTGCCGGCCCCGACTTCGACCTCAACTTGATGCGCACGCTCATCACCGAACTGAAGCCAGCCAGCCGCCTGACCACGACGTTGCGCTTCGACACCGCCAACTTCGCTCTCGACAATAAATCGTTGGCCGACGTCACGCGTCTGCGCGCCCTCCTCGAATCCGATGAGTACCGCGGCAAGACCGTCATCTTGGCAGGCTTTGCCGACGGCATCGGCCGCTTCGACAGCAACCTTCTACTGTCGCAGAAACGTGCTGCGACCGTTCTGAACGCCCTCCAGCGCGCCGGCAACAAGCCCATCCAGGCCAATGTTGCCACCCGCGCCTACAGCCAGCTCGCCCCCGTGGCCTGCAACGACACCCTCGAAGCCCGCAGCTTTAACCGCCGCGTCGAAGTCTGGGTGAAGTAAACGATCGACGTCAAAAAAGGCGGGGTCGGCTCAGCAAATGGTCCGAGCCGACCCCGTTGCGTTCAAACGAACGCCGCAAACCTAAGGCCTTTAGCTCAGGTCATCCGATATTCTGTTTGGAGTTATTTCCGATGCGCCATGCACTCATCCGGCAGGCCAAACTCATCCTCAAGACCGCGCTGATCTCTCTTGCCGCCACGACCATGGCCCACGCCCAATGGACCCCATCAAAGCCCGTCCAATTTATCGTCATGGCCGGAAAGGGCGGTGGCGCCGACAAAGCAACCCGCTTCCTGGTTGACGTGATCGCAAAAAACAAGCTCGCCCCGGTGTCGTTTGAAGTCATCAACATGCCGGGCGGTTCGGGCACCGAAGCTCTCTCCACCCTGAAAAAGCGCACAGGCGACCCCCACGTTCTGCTGTTCACCCTGAACAGCTTCTACACCACCCCCATCGACCATCCCGAAATCGGCGTCGACGTTCTGACCTTCGCCCCCATTGCCCGCATGGCCGAGGACGTATTCCTGCTCTGGGTCAATTCCGAGCGCTCCGATGTCACGACGATTGACGAATTCGTCAAAGCCGCCCGCGCCAAAGGCAAGAATTGGATCATGGCTGGAACGGGAACCGGCGCTGAAGACAACCTGCTCACGGACTTTCTCAACGCCCAATATGGTCTACAGATGACCTATCAAGACAAGGGCGGCGGCGGCGAAGTCGCCAAGGAACTGGCCGAAAAACGTGCCGATTCAACCGTCAACAACCCCTCCGAACAAAACGAATTCTACCCCAAGGGCATCACCAAGCCCCTGCTCGCCTTCACCCCCGCCCGCCTTGGCGAATACCCCGTGCAGCCGACCTTACGCGAAACCGGGATGGACTTTACTTACTTCATGCAGCGTTCCGTCGTCGGCGCACCCGGCCTGAAACCTGCCGAATTCGAGTACTGGTCCAAGCTCTTCCGCAATCTGTTCAACAGCGACGACTGGAAAGTCTATAGCCAGAAAAACAGCCTGCGCGGCGACTTCCTGACCGGCCCGCAACTCATCGCCTACTGGCAGGCCGAACGCGAAAAGCATGTCCGCTGGAAAATGGCGCTTCAGCTTCTGAAACCCTAACGCGCCTTGATTACCGACAGTTTTCCACCTTGCTGCATGGCCCTGGAAACAAGCTGCTCGTCCGCCCTTTAAGCCAATAGGCGACCATCCCGGCGTATTCCTTCGCCACGAGATCCAGCCGCCGCAATCCGTCGGCTGGACTTTGAAAGAACGCCACCCCGTCAGACCACCCGCGCGTCCGGTAATCAACCGGCCACGCCTCGACCATGAAACCCGCCGACCGAAATACGCCGATACTGCGCGGCATGTGCCACGCCGACGTAACAAGCAGCCACCGCTCGCCCGCTATCGGCTGGATCAATGCCTTCGTGAACGTCGCATTCTCCCACGTATCGCGCGACCGTTCCTCGATTGTGATCCGCTCACCCGCGACCCCCATATCGGTCAGCATCCCACGCACCGCCTTAGCCTCAGTCGCAACACCGGGCATCAACGCCGCACTCCCCCCGCTGAAAACAACCCGCGCGTCCGGCAACTTCCGTGCCAACGCAACCGCCTCGCTGATCCGCTCGCCCGCTTCGTTCAATGCATGCGTTTGGCGGGCAAATGCGATCGGCGCATCCTCCCCGCCGCCCAAGATCACAATTCCCGCAATCGGCAACCCGCCCAGATCGGCCCGCGCAAACCTCTGCTCCAGCGGCAAGATGAGCCAATTGGGCACCGGCGACAGCCCGATCAGACACATCGCGAGCCCAAGCCCCGTGAACAGCCTGGTCAACCGTCCAGCGGCGCCACTCCCGCCCTCAAGACTTCGCTCACGCCGTCCAAACCACCAAGCCCCCGCAAGTGCCAGCAAGACAAGCGACGACGGCTGCAGGAAAAACCACACGACCTTGGCAACGTAAAAAAACATGCGGCCCCACGATAAACTTCAGTGCGAAAAACTTCAGTGCGCAAAACTCCATACCCTAACCGAGGCGCAAAATCATGCGTCCGCCCCAGGCCCTGGCACACCCACGAACACAACACGACTGTTTTTACACCGCCCGCAACCTTGACCGCAAACCAGGACGCGCCGCCCAGCAATCAGCTAGAAGGTCCTCCAAGGCGCCCTAAACCAAGCCTCGCGCGAAACCGGCAAACCAATCAACCACCCGCACGACACTCAACCCGTTCAGGCCCCACGATGAGCAACATCAAAGAAGAAGCAGCCTTTAACTCCATCCTGGCAAGTGCTGCCTTGGCCATCGGCAAATTCGTGGCAGCGTTCCTCACCGGAAGCCTCGGTCTGCTGTCCGACGCCCTCCACGCCCTGCTGGATGTCGGCGCAACCATCATGACCTATTTCGCCGTCCGCTTCGGCTCCAAACCCGCCGACGACAACCACCCCTACGGTCACGGCAAGATCGAAGCCGTCGCAGCCCTCATCGAAACCGGCTTGCTGTTTGGC
>JANOVN010000256.1:0-8561 GCA_031417455.1 Hyphomicrobiaceae bacterium
CGGGGTCAAACGCGAGACGGTAACGGCAGCTTCTACCGCCGCAGCCGTCGCCGCCGCCGCCAAAGCGAACGACGACACCAAAACCAATCCTCGCGCCGGGCAACCGGCCTCACCGTCGATCGCTTCGGCATGGACCACGACCACTGTCGTATCACCGCTCGAAACCGGCTCTGTCGCCGTCGCCGCCGCCGTTCCGGCCCCCGTTCGCGTAACCCGGCCTCAGCAACCAGCTCAACAAACAGCGGCGCTCGCACCCGCCGAACTACAGGGAAGGCCTCAGGCAGCCGGCGTGGCAGCACCTGTCGCTGAAACCGAAACACTGACCCGACCAGTAACGATCCTTCCAGGCCGCATGACAATCGGAGCGCCGCTGCCGCCGGTCCTCGAAGCAGCGCCCGTTCCGGCGGTCAAGCCGGTTCGTCCAGCCACGCGCCTTGCCGCTGCCGACACCGTTCAACCGGCCACCTCGTCGTCCACTGAACCCGTCACCGCGACCACAGCCGAGCCCGCACCAGGGCCCCGAGCCCGCCGTGCCGTGCGTACCCAACCTAACGTCCGCGCCCAACCACCCTCCCACGCCCCAACAGTAGCGCATGTTATCAAGCGTGCGCCCGAGCCCGTCGCGGTTCGCCGACCGCCGCCGCCGCCGCGCTATTACGCACCCAGATACGCCGGCAACGCTTACGGCGACAACGTGGGCGGCTCGAAGTCGCGGCGCATGGTCTATGAAATGTTCCAACGCCCGGATCGCAACTGAGCGTGGACTATCGCTCACCTTAACGCAGCAGGCGGCTTGCCCTGCGTTTGCGCCTTTACCCACGCGACATAGTCCTGCGCACCCGCCAGCACGTCGACTGCCAGTAGTGCCGGGTTCGTGTACGTGTGCTTGGCCTTCACGGCAGCAAACACCTCATCCACCCGCGACCGCTGCGTCTTGATGATCGCCACGACCTCATCGTCCTCGTGAACCGCGCCCTCCCACTCGTAGATCGCCGTCATGCCCGCAATGATGTTCACGCACGCCGCGAGCCGCTCAGCCACCAGAGAGCGCGCCACCGCCTTTGCAGCCTCCAGTGCCGGAAATGTTGCATAGACCAGTACCACACCACTGCCCGCCCCGCCCCCAACGCCTGCCTGATAGTGCTTTGATCGCTCGCCGGTTTCTGGCATTGCTTGCCACCTCCTCATGAACGGTTGTGCCGATGTCCAAACCCAAACCACCCTACAATCGCATCGCCTTCGTTGCGAGCGACAGCCCGGAAGCCAAGGACGCCCTGGATGCCCTCGTTGCCCGTTATGGCAACATCCCGCCCAAAGAAGCCAACGCCATCGTAGCCCTTGGCGGCGACGGCCTCATGCTGCAAACGCTCCACCGGCATATGAACGATCACATCCCGATCTTCGGCATGAACCGCGGCTCCGTCGGTTTTCTTATGAACGACTACCGTGAGGATAACTTACACGAGCGTCTGGCCGAAGCCGAAGTCAGCCGCATCCATCCCCTGTCGATGATCGCCTACGACCGCGCCGGCAAAGCCTACAAGGCGCTCGCCATCAACGAGGTCTCGCTGTTTCGCGAAACAGCCCAGGCTGCCAAGCTGCGCATCTCCATCGACGGCACGGTCCGCATGCCTGAGTTAAGCTGCGACGGCGTCCTGGTTGCAACGCCGGCCGGTTCCACCGCCTATAACCTGTCGGCCCACGGCCCCATCGTCCCGCTCAACGCGCCATTGCTCGCCCTGACGCCCATCAGCCCGTTCCGCCCACGGCGCTGGCGCGGCGCGCTGCTGCCTAACAAGGCGCGCATCTCCATTGAAGTCCTGGAGGCCGAAAAGCGCCCGGTCAGCGCGGTTGCCGACCATTTTGAAACCCGCTCCATCGTCCGCGTCGAAATCGAAAAAGCCCGCCAGATCGAACTTTACATGATGTGCGACCCCGACCACTCCCTCGACGAACGCATCCTCGCCGAGCAGTTTGGGGTTTGAGGCGTGGCTACTCATATTTGAGAACGATCTGTCGGCTTTGATTTTTCAGGTTGCGCTTTAACCACCCCTTCACTCCATGGTCGCCCTTGAGGCGACCATCCAGGGCCACAAAACAAGGCCCATCCGCGCTGCCCCTGGATGACCGGGTCAAGCCCGGTCATGGAGTGGGGGAGAGCTTGATTCAATATGAGTCGGGATTGACCTGCCTTATTTCTTCGGACCATTTTTAATCTGAGACGGCTGCCCGGGTTGACTTCACTTCCTTCACTTCGTGCAACGTGCTCGACAGTCGCGCAAGGGGGCGGGCTGCGGAGACCTCAGATGTCGCAGCGGAGCGCGAGGCTGGCCTCGCTCGCGCCAGCGGCGCGAACTACGCCCCCCACCGGCGCACTACATCCCCCAGCTTCGGCCGATCCCGGTCTTCCGGCTTTTCGCTCGCCGTGCCCATATAAACAAACCCGGCCACGCGCTCGCCGTCGCCCAATTCCAGCGCCGCCTTAACGCGCGGGCTGTAGGCGACCCACTCGGTCACCCAGCACGTTCCAAAGCCCAGCGCATTGGCGGCCAAGCACAGATTGAAACACGCAGCGCCTGCTGACAAAACCTGCTCCCACTCGGGCGCTGCTGGATGGGGAACGACCCGCGAGATCACCGCCACCACGAGCGGCGACCGCATCAAACGGCGGCGTTCGAAATCCAGTCGCACCGGCGACGGCGGCTCCTTATCTTCGGCAGCACACGCAGTTGCAAACACTTCGCCCATTTGCGCCCGCGCGTCGCCTTCGAACACGATGAACCGCCACGGCGCGAGCTTCTTATGATCGGGCACCCGCGCCGCGACCGTCAAAATCGTCTCAAGCTGTTGCGCCGACGGCCCCGGTGCCAGCAATTTGTCGGGCTTAAAGGAACGGCGTGTGCGCAGCAGGTCGAGTGTGGCGTTTGTCATGATCGGTCCTACAAAATCGAAGAGCCCTCTCGCTAATCCAATTCCGCTTCTGGTACAACGCTCGCCATCGAACCGGTTGGATGAGACGCACACCACATGGCGACCCCACGAACACCACAGCGCCCCGCATTTTTCGCACGGCTATTCGCTGCCGCCTGCGCTCTGGGCAGCATGGGCCCCGCTGCCGCGCAAGAACCCCCGTCCACCATGATCATCTTCGACGGTTCCGGCTCCATGTGGGGCCGCTTGGAAGGCGACAAGAAACCCTCGAAGCTCGATCTTGCCCGCGACGCCGTCCGCGCCAATCTGGCCACCACGCCCCCCACCGCCAAAATCGGCCTGATGTCGTTTGGCCATCGCCGCTCGGGCGACTGCAACGACATCGAAACGATTGTCCCGATCGCTGCAGGCGACGCCGCCCGCTTCATCCCGCCGCTCGACAAATTGAACCCGCGCGGTAAAGGCCCGATTTCCGAAACCTTGCGCCAAGCCGCAGCAGCGCTTGGCAAAGCGAACCCCTCCAGCATCATCCTCATTCACGACAACGCCGACAATTGCCGCCAGGACCCGTGCGATGCCGCAAAGGAAATCGCAGCCGCCAACCCGGCCCTCAAAATCAATCTCGTTTCGCTTGGCATTGACGCCGATGAACTCGCTCGCGTTGCCTGTGTCGCAAAGGCGACCGGCGGCCAAGCCTTCGACGTAAAGGAGGCGGCCAACCTGCCCGTTGCCATAGCAGACGCCTTCAAGCTGGCCCTGCTCTCACCGGGGACAACCGCAGACATCAATCCCGCCAGTCCCACCGCTGCCACCAAATCTGCCGCCGCCCCCTCCTCCGCCCCGCCCAGCCTGATCCTCGCCGCCAAGCTCGTGGCAACATCGCCCAATCTCGCCGTCCCCGTCCGCTGGCGCATTTTCAAGTCCGGCAGCGATCAAGCCGTCTTCGAGGCAACCGCCAGCACTGTGACCACGCCGCTTGACGCCGGCACCTACAGCGTCGAAGCCAACGTCGGCTTCGCGTCCGCCCGCAAATCCGTTGACGTGGCCGAGAAAGGCCCCACCCGCCTCGACGTGTCGCTCGAAGCCGCAGCGCTGCGTGTTACCGCCAAGGATCTCGCCGGCGGCACGACCTCCACAACCGCCCTCATCGCCCTCCAAACCGCAAACGCTGGCGGCCAGCGCCCGGCCCGCCCGCTCTGGATTGGCCACACACAGGATGCCGACTTCATCCTGCCCGCGGGAACCTACGCGGTCCGCGCCACCGACAGCCTCGCCCAGCGCGACGACATGGTGACGTTGGCTCCCGGCAACGTCGTCAACAAAGACCTGATCATGGGCACCGGACACCTGGAACTGACCGCCAGCGCCCAGCCCGACGGGGCCCCGCTTGACGGCGTCACCTTCCTGATCGCCAAAGACGACCCCGAATCGCCAGACGGCCGCCGCGAAATCGCCCGCTCGGCCAGCCTTCGCCCAATGTTCGCGCTCCCCGCCGGTACCTACTACGTCACCGCCCGCCAAGGCACCGCCGAAGTCCGCCAGCGCGTCGGCATCAGCGCGGGCGACACGGTCAAACGCGCCATCCCGTTCAGCCTCGCCAAACTGATTGTGACGCCAGAAATCCCGACGCTACGCAACGCACAGCCAGCATCCAAGCCCGCGATGCTGACGCGGATCCTGAGCCTTGAAGGCGACCCTCGCGAAATCGCCCGCTCCACCGCCGCGACGCCAGAGATCACTCTTGCCGCCGGGCGCTACCGCATCGAATCGACGATTCCAGCTGTCAACATAAAGGCTGCCCAAGACATCGACCTGGAAGCTGGCAGCACCCGACGCGTCACCCTCAAACTCGATGCCAGCACGGTCACGCTCAAACTCGCAGCCGGTGCCCCGGCCCCCAACCTGTCTTGGGAAGTTCGCGACGCTCAAGGCGGCATCCTGCTTCGCTCGGGCCTTGCAACCCCCAGCCTCCTCGTCGCCCCCGGCCGCTACACCGCCCGCCTAGACGCAGGCGACATCCGGCTTGAAAAGCCCCTCGACATCGCCGCCGACGGCCAGCCCCGCACCCTCGAATTTGCATTGCCTTAGTAAGGCCTTGCGGGGGGGCCAACGAAGCTGGCCCAACACGTCCTCGCAGGAGGGCGGCGCTCATCAGGTCATCACATTTTTTCTTAACATGTGTGACACACTACGACGGCGCAACTAATCTACCGCTTTGAATGCTTCGGGGATCCATGACGCAGACAAGACGAGCAGCCTTCCTGATCGCTGCGTGGCTTTGCGCCGCGACGTTTGCTCATGCCCAACAGGTCCCGCCCGCACAACAGCTGCCCGCTCCCGCCAAACAATCCGGCTCGACTGCCGTTCCCCGTTCCGGCGGCGACGCCCCTGCCGCCTCACCTGCGCTTGCTGCAAACACGCTGGCCGAAGTCCGCCTCGAAGCCCTCTTGACGTCCGACGGTCAGCGCATCGACCAAGGCCTCGTCTGGCGGTTGTTTGGCGGCAAGTCCAGCCCGGACGCCAAGCCCAAACTCATGGCGACCCACCGCGAAGCCAGCCCCGTCGTGCAGCTGCCACCCGGCGACTACACCGTGAACGTCGCCTTCGGCCGCGCCAACCTGACCCGCAAAATCACCGTCAAATCAACGGCTGCTTCCATCGAGCAATTCGTCCTCAACGCCGGCGGCCTTCGCGTCGCAGCCGATATCGGCGGCGTCCAAGCGCCTGCCAACGCGATCACTTATACGATCCAATCCGACGACCGCGATCAGTTCGGCAATCGCCCGACCATCATGACTGGTGCCAAGCCCGGCCTCATCATCCGCCTCAATGCCGGCATCTATCAGCTTATCTCAATCTATGGCGACGCCAACGCCATCGTCCGAGCCGATATCACCGTCGAAGCCGGAAAATTGACTGAAGCCGCCCTGTCCCATGCCGCCGGCAAAGTCGCTTTCAAGCTCGTCGCCGAACCCGGCGGCGACGCAGTGCCCGACACCCAATGGTCCATCCAAACGCCAGCCGGCGAGATCGTGAAAGAGACCGTGGGCGCACTCCCGACCCACATCCTAGCACCCGGGACCTACGCCGCCTTCGCAAAAAAAGGCGGTAAAAGCTACCGCCGTGACTTCATGATCCGCTCCGGCGACGTCGTCCAAGTCGAAGTCGTCGCGCAATAGCTTGACGGTTTATCGCCCGATAATCGCGGAAGCGATGACCCGCAACGACGCTGGGAATTCAAGTGGTGAGGGTCATTTCGAGCGGTGCCCCCTCCGTCAAAACTTCGTCAGCACCCAATCCGTCGGGCACCCGGCCTTTTCCATCCGCTTCACGGCCGCAGTCACGTCGTCGGGGCGCTTCAGCTCCGCATACAGTGACCGCGCCAACTGCCAATGCTCACACGCCGTCGTCATATCCCCGTGCGACCGCGCAAGATCGCCCAGTTCAAGCCGCGCCACGGCCTCGACACCAACCTCTTTAAGCTTCGAGGCCAACTGCGCACAGGCCCGCAACTGGTCGGCCGCCTCGCCATCCGCCCCCGCAGTCAGCAGCTCATGGGCCTTTGCAAGCAAGCTCGCGGGCGTCTGGCCATCGACCGCCAGTTCCCACGCCGGACGCGGACGACGCCGCACAGGAGCTGCCACCGCTTCAGCCCCGGCGATCTTGGGAACCGCTGGCAGGTGCACCCGCTCGCCCCTACGCTCCAACTCGGACACTCCGGCTGCAGCGTCAGGTGCAAAATTTTCATTGGCCGCAGTCACGCGGGTACTTTCGATTGGATGGATTTTGGACTCGACTGCAACCTGGGATTCGGCTGGATACGTCGTAAAAAGCATTACCCTCCCAGATGTCTCAACGCCGATGTCATTGCGCAGTTCCTCATGTGTCGCAGCCGCAAGGTCAGCCCGCGCTTGTCCAGCCGCCCGCGCATGCCCCAACCAACGCCCCAAGAGCCACAACACGAGGCATAACGCTACAAAACCGCCCGCGAGCAAAATCGTCCCGTTCATCGACCCAAGTTCCCTCGACCCAAGTTCCCATGCCCCAGTCATAAAATACGCTCATGCTTCGCAACTACCGCGCACATGCAGCCACATCCCCAACTTGATTTATCATGTGCAATCACCGCCGGGGATAAATCCTAACAACCTCATGGTCGCACTTTGGTCGCCCCTTACTATCTGTAAAGCGCCGCAAACCTTGACCTGGGCCCACTGGCAACGCATGAAACCAGCCAGCATCCATGCAAGCAGGCGCACCCATGACCAACCCGGACAACTCAGGCACCCCAGTTGCGCACGATGGGCCCCACTCCGCGTCATGGCACCCGGCAACCCAGGTTGTCCACGGCAGCCGCGACCCATCCACCAGCGCAGGGTTCATCAACGCCCCCGTGTATCGCGGATCGACCGTCCTGTTCCCCACCCTCGACAAGATTACCACCCGCGACCAGCCTTTCACGTATGGCCGCCGCGGTAACCCCACGTCCGTCGAACTGGAGCAGGCGATCGCCTCCCTCGAAGGCGGCGAGAAAACCATCCTCACGTCGTCGGGCTATCAGGCCGTCACAACGGCCATCTTAGCGTTCGTCGAAGCTGGCGACGACATCCTCATGACCGACAGCGTCTATCAGCCGACGCGCGCCTTCTGCGACAAAATGCTGGCCAAGCTTGGTGTCAGCACGACCTACTACGACCCAACGATTGGTGCTGGAATCGCCAGCCTCATCAAACCCAACACCCGGCTGATTTTCACCGAGAGCCCCGGCTCTCAGACCTTCGAAATGCAGGATATTCCGGCCATCTCAGCCGTCGCCAAAGCGCATAATCTTTGGCTCCTGTTGGACAACACCTGGGCGAGCCCCCTTTACTTCAAGCCGTTCCAGCACGGTGTCGATGTCTCGATTCAGGCGCTGACTAAATACGTCGTCGGCCATTCCGATTGCCTGCTCGGCTCGGTCACCTCGAACGCCCGCGCCGCCAAATTCGTCAATGCCGCCAAAGAAACATTGGGCACCTGCCCGGGCTCGGAGGAAACCTGGCTTGCGCTACGTGGACTGCGCACCCTCGACGTGCGGCTTGCCCGCCACCATACTTCCAGCATCGCCATAGCTGAATGGTTGCAGGACCACCCCGCCGTCGCCAAAGTCCTTCATCCAGCCCTGCCGAGCCATCCCGGCCATACTCTATGGAAACGCGATTTTCTCGGCAGCTCCGGCCTCTTTACTATTATCCTCAATCCGGTCAACCGCACCCAGCTCGCCGCCATGCTCGACGGCCTGCGCCTGTTCGGGATGGGCTATTCCTGGGGCGGCTTTGAAAGCCTGATCGTCCCCTTCGACCCCACGGCCTACCGTACCGCGACCCGCTGGACTACCCCCGGCCCCGCTCTGCGCCTGCACATCGGCCTCGAAGACATCGCCGACCTCAAAGCCGACCTCGCCGCCGCCCTCTCGCGCCTCGAAACACCATCCTGAGGATTTTTGCGCGCCATGCGCTGCGCCGTTAGGTCAAGTGCCGTGCGACCGGAAACGTCACGTTCCTAAACCTTTGGGCTCATACGCCGTGTTGAGCCGCAACACCTCTCCATTCCCAAAACAAAAACAGCAACTTATCACCAGTCGCGTCAAA
>JANOVN010000257.1:0-10745 GCA_031417455.1 Hyphomicrobiaceae bacterium
TGGCGTTGCCGTGGATGTTGATGCGTTCGATGGAAACGCGGGTGCCCTCTTTAATGCGATAGATGGGCGCAAGGGTGTGGTGGACATTGTCGCGGCGAAAGGTGGAGGTGACATGGGCTGACCGCTGGCCTGCATCGGCAAGGGCGACCGAGAGGCGCTGCACGGACTGCTCGACGAGTTCGGCGTTGTAGGCTTGACCCGGGGTAGTCACGATGAGCTTTTCAAGGGCTGCGGAATCCACCCCAGGGAGGTTCATTTCGATCCGGCCCGC
Organism: Hyphomicrobiaceae bacterium; assembly: GCA_031417455.1. Taxonomy (GTDB): domain Bacteria; phylum Pseudomonadota; class Alphaproteobacteria; order Rhizobiales; family Hyphomicrobiaceae; genus JANXVY01. The sequence continues at coordinate 272 of JANOVN010000257.1, forward strand.
TGCAAAGATGTAGCGGTCGCCTTCATCAATGGAGAACGAGATATCATAGCCGGTATGGGCGGCGTTCTCCTTGGGCTCGGCGCGGGTCACTTTGACATCTGGATAGCCGTTCTTTCGGTAGTGGATCGCCACCAACTCGGCGTCGAGGTCTAGGCGGGTGGGGTCGTAGGTTGAACTTGTTTTCAAGATGTCGAGCCAGCTCTGCTCGCTGCTGGCGGTTACGTCGCGCAGTTGCTTGGCGGTGAAAGCCTGATTGCCGGTGAAGCCGAGGGAGGCAACTTTCATTTCCCTTCCTTCGATGATGTGGAAGGTGAGGTTGACGCGGTTTTGTGCGCTCTGCGCGAGTTTGGGCTCGACGGTGGTCGCGATGCGCCCCTTACTGCGATAGAGGTCGCGAATACGAAGGGCTGCGGCGTGCGCCTTCGCTGCCGTGACCGGATCGGCGATCCGCAGTTTTACCTCGGCTTCGATGAGCGATTTTTCGACAGCGAAATTGCCTTGGAACGAGATGGCGGCAAGCGTGGCGTTGTCAGCGACGGTGACGACGACATCTTGGCCGCGGCGCTCAATACGGACATCGCGGAACAGACCGGTGGCCTTGAGCGCCTGAAGGGAGGCCTCGGCAAGAGCTGAGCTGTAGGGTTTGCCTTCTTCGAGCTTGAGGCGTGAGCGGACACTGCCAGGATCCAGACGAAGGCTGCCCTCGACTTGAATATGACCGACGAGGTCACCGGCGGCGGATGCACACGGCGGCAAGGCTATCAGGAGAGCGGCTGCCACGACTGGGGCCACGACGGGCGGTTGCAACCGTGAAAACGCGCGAATGGAGGCAAGGGGCAAGGCATCTCTCCGCTTTGTAGAAGGGATAGGGCTCCACTCCTGCGCGTCGTTTTCCCAGCCAAGGTATGCCTAGACCTCGAATGGGGCCGGAATGGGATTTTGCCGAGACAGGGTTGCGGTCAACTCGCGTCTGTATGGTTTGCAAATTGTTGGCACAATTTGCTTTCGTTCGCAGGCGCGAGACTAGCCAGTAGATGCCGGGTCGCTTAGGCTGTACTAAAGTATTACTAGTGTACGTGCGTATTGTAATGCGTCGGTCTGTGGGTGCAGGAGGACGAGTATGAAATGTGAAACCATTGAATTGAATGGCAAAAAGATCATTCTTTTGACAGGCGTCCAGCAAGACTTGGCAACGGGCAAGAAGTTGAAAATCGAAGCGCTCGACAAGCTCGTGACCGCTGCCATGAAAAACCCTGATGCTGTTGCCTTTGGCTACACGGCGAGCCGTTGGGTTGCGGCTGCGTAATGGAAGTTCAATTGTTGAACCTCGACCGTCTTGCGTTGGCTAAGTGAACTATACTTGCCACGCTGGCTGCTGAACTGTCGCTCGGGCATGGGGACGGCCGTTCGCGGCGGCGTACCCGTGTGCTGGCCCTGGTTTGGTAATCACGCAATAGATCCCACCAAGCCTGCGCATGGCTTTGCGCGGACCGCAGCTTGTTCAGTCGTAGCCTCAGAGGCAAATGTGCAAGAGACCATTGTCGGTTTCATGCTGGATCGGTCGGCTGTCGAAGGCGCCACTTGTGGCCCCACCCAGCGCTTCTTGCCGTCACAATCAATGGGGTAGGCTTGAAACCTTACCTCCGTTACTGTACGTTATCATTCCGTACAGATTCCCCTTGGACAATCTCATGCCCCGCGCCATAGCTGACACTGGCCGCATTGAAATCCGAATCGATCCCGACGCGAAGGCAACGCTTGCCCGCGCCGCCGCCCTTGAGCATGTGGATTTGACTGCGTTTATCTTGCGCGCGGCCTTGCCCGCCGCTGTCACAGTGATTGAGCGCGCTGAACACATCAAGCTCAGCGAGCGCGATAGCCTAAAGGTGCTCGATGTTCTCGAATACCCACCCGCACCGAACGCTAAACTTCGCGCCGCCGCCAAATCCTTGAGTAAGGCGCGCTCCACTTGACCGACGTTGCCTGGATCGAAGCCGCGATTGGGAAGTCTCATGACCGCAAAGCCTTCGATTGCGGCGAACCCGCTTTGAACGATTATCTTGTCCGGTTCGCCCGCCAGAACCATGACAGCGGCGGGGCCAAGACGTTTCTTGCCTGCGGTCCCGGCCAACCGGCGCGCATCCTGGGCTTCTATTCGTTAAGCCCTGCCTCTATCGACTATGCCCGCGTGCCGTCCGTCGCCAAGCGCGGGCTTGGCCGGTATGACGTGCCGGTGTTCCGCCTTGGGCGGCTGGCCGTTGATCAACCCCACCACGGCCAAGGCTTAGGCGGTCAATTGCTTGTTGCCGCCGGGAAGCGCTGCCTTGCGGCGTCCGAACTTGTTGGTGGGGTCGCACTTGTCATCGACGCCAAGGCAGACCGCGCGGCGGCGTGGTACGCAAGTTTCGGGGCGATCCCGTTGGATGATGCGCCTCTCACCCTCGTCTTGCCACTGGCGACACTGGCGGCAATGCCATAGGCAGATCAGCCACGGGGCGTGGTCACGCGGCCTTCTTGTGACCTATGTGTGACCTATGGAAAATCCAAGCGCCCAGCGCCTTAACGCGAAAACCGCTCTAAACTGCGGATTTTGTTGGGTAAAAAAGTGGTGCCCAAGGCCGGAATTGAACCAGCGACACTGCGATTTTCAATCGCATGCTCTACCAACTGAGCTACTTGGGCGCACCTCGTGGGGACGGGCCCTCGTCACGCGGTAGACGGGCTGTATAAGGTGGCAAAGGCTGGCTGTCCAGCGCTCATTCGCAATGCAAAAATGCGTTCTTGGGTGGGGCACGCGCGTTACGTCGCGGGTGGTTGGAACGCAACTCGTTTGGCGTTCGATTGACCCGGCATGCTATGGGCTGAACTGCACCGGCACTGGCTTTGAAAGGACGAGGCATGTTCGCAGACGCACATATCTATCTTGGCGTGGCGCTCGCGGGGCTGGTGAGTTTTCTGTCGCCGTGCGTGCTGCCGCTGGTGCCGCCCTATCTCATTTACCTGGGCGGCAGCTCAATTGAGCAGATGAACGACGAGGACGGGATGGCGCAGGAGGTTTGGCTGCGCACGGTGCTGGCGTCGGTGTTCTTCGTGCTGGGATTTACCACGGTATTCGTGCTGCTGGGAGCAGGTGCGTCTGCGTTCGGGCAGTTAATCGGGCAGTACAAGGCTGAGCTCGCGATTGCATCCGGGTTCGTGATCATCGCGTTCGGTTTGCATTTTCTCGGCGTGTTCAAAATCGGGTTTTTGCACCTGGAGGCGCGGTATCATCATCAGACGTCGGGGGCATCGCTCGCCGGGGCGTATCTGATCGGATTGGCGTTTGCGTTCGGGTGGACACCGTGTGTGGGGCCGATTTTGGCAACTGTGCTGGCGGTAGCGACGCGGGAAGACAGCTTGGTGGCCGGCGTGAAGCTGCTGTTTGCCTATTCACTGGGATTGGGCGTGCCGTTCATTCTAGCGGCGGTGGCGATCCGGCCATTTCTGGGCTTTATGCAGAAGTTCCGGCGGCACCTCGGCAAAGTCGAGAAGGCCATGGGCGCGCTGCTCGTTATGACCGGGCTGTTATTCGTCACCGGATCCATGAACGGGCTGGGGAACTGGATGCTGGAAACATTCCCCGGGCTTGCCAAGGTCGAGGAGACGTTCACGCCGAAGTCGCTGCAGAAAGACATCATGAAGCAGACGGGACCCAAGCAATGACCGCGATCGCGTTGACGATAGCGGGGTCAGATAGCTGCGGTGGCGCTGGAATTCAGGCCGATCTCAAGACGTTCAGCGCTTTTGGCGTTTATGGCGCGAGCGTGATTACGGCGCTGACGGCTCAAAATACCTGCGGCGTGACGGGTGTCTTGCCGACGCCGCCAGAGTTCATTGCCAAGCAGATCGATGCGGTCGCCAGCGATTTCGCGGTTGGGGCGGTGAAGACGGGAATGCTGGGCACGCGGGACGCCGTGCTGGCTGTCAGCGAGCGCGTGCGGCACTACAATCTGCGTCCGCTGGTCGTCGATCCCGTGATGGTGGCGACGAGCGGTGATCTGCTGCTTGACGGGGATGCCATTGGGGCGCTGCGGCATCATCTGATCCCGCTGGCGGACCTGATCACGCCCAATCTGCACGAAGCGGCGCGACTGCTGGATTTGCCGGTGGCACGCAGCGTTGCCGAGATGAAGTCTCAGGCCGAATGGCTGCGGTCGCGGTTTGGCGCTCGAAATGTGCTGATCAAAGGTGGTCATGGCGAAGGAGCGGAGGCAGTCGATGCGCTGCTGGTAGGCGAAGAATTTCTAGCGTTGACGCTACCGCGGCTGGATGCCAGCAATACTCATGGGACAGGCTGCACCCTGTCGGCCGGGATTGCCGCGTTGCTGGCGTCGGGGGTGGCTTTGCCCGAGGCGGTGGCACGGGCCAAGCGGTATGTCTGGCATGGGATATCTGCGGGCAAGGCGCTTAACATCGGCAAGGGCGCGGGGCCGCTCGATCATCTGTATGCTTTGCGCAAATGCGGATTGCCTGCGTGAACCCGGTGTTGCTGCATTGCATGATGTGGCTCGCATGCATCTGTGCTCCACGAAACAGGGTGTTTTGCTCACGAGGTGATTGCCCTAAGCTGGGTTGGCTGGCATACCGAGCACACAGTCTTCCGGGGGGAAGATCGGGTCGGTAACCGGGGGGTTACAGGTCCTTTGATCGAAAAGCCGGTCCAGGTCACCCTGGGCCGGTTTTTTGTTTTGGGGCACGGTAGAATGCTCGAACTAACCCTCGCGTTGCGTCGCGCCTTTGAGGCTGCAGCGGGATCGGCGCATGGCAAGCGGCATGAGCCGAGCCCGTGGTTTGCCGAGCGGATTGCGCTGTATTTCAGCGCGCTGTTTCTCATCTATGGCGTCCACATTTCTTATTTTCCGGTTTGGCTGCATTGGCGCGGACTGGGGCCAGAGGCCATCGGGTACATCACCGCCGTGCCGATTTTTCTGCGCACCGTGTTGACGCCGTGGATCGGCGCGCAAGCCGATACCCGGCACAATCATCGGCAAATGATCATCGCGATGTCGGTCGCTTGCACGGGGTTTGCGCTTGCCGTCAGCCAATGCAGTGGTTTTTGGCCAATCTTCGCATTGTCGGTGCCGTTTGCGATTTTGATCTCCAGTATCATGCCGCTGACGGAAACCCTGGCGGTGACCGGGGTTCGAACTGCCGGGCACGACTATGGCCGGATGCGGCTGTGGGGGTCGGCGATGTTTCTCGTCACCACTGTGGTCACCGGTACGTTGGTTGACAAGGACGGGCCGGGGATTGCGATTTACGTCATGATCGCGGCGGCGTTCGCCACGGTTGGTGCGGCGCTGATGTTACCCAAACCGGCCAGCGAAGGGGGGAGGGATGTGGGGACGGTGAAGCCGCCAGTCGATAGCGGCCTGGTAACGGCGCTGCTGTCCAAACCGATGTTCGTCGCGTTCTTGTTTGCGGTCGGCGCGGTGATGGGATCGCACGCCACATTCTATACGTTCGGGGCGCTCCATCTCAAAGAACAAGGGATCTCGGGAGCAGCGTTCGGTGCGCTTTGGACGATTTCCATTTTTGCGGAGATGGCGCTGCTGGCGTTTTCGGCGCCACTTGTGGAGCGGTTCGGCCCGGTGCGGCTGTTGATTGCTGGCGCTGCAGGCGGGGTTGTCCGTTGGGGGGCCATGGGCCTCGATCCGTCTTTTGGGATTGTCGTCGGGTTGCAAGTGCTTCATGCGCTGACTTATGGCGCGACGCACGTAGGGGCCATCCATTTCATTGCGCGCGCGGTGCCTCATAGGGGTGCTGGAACGGCGCAGGCGCTTTATTCCGCAATCGGCAGCGGGCTTATCACCGGGGCTGCGACCATCATGGCGGGGCAATTCTATCCGCATCTAGCGGGCAGGACATTTCTGGTGATGGCGGCGCTGTCGGGCGCGGGGCTGGCGGTTGCAATCTGGATTGAAAAGACGTGGGACAAAAAGCCGATTTTTGGCAAGTAGCTATGGCATAAATCCCGCGCGCCATGATGCTCGCTCGTGCGATCAGTGGGGCTATCCCCCATACGCGCTAATTTAGTGATTTCCAGAGATGATCCTGGGATTCCCCCCACCCCCGCTGGAGATACTGCCTCCATTCCTCTGGTTTTCCATGGGACTGAAGTGGAGTTTTAGCCCCAGAGTTCGCGGGGCGCGGAGGCGATTTGGCCGTTGGAAATAAACAGCCCGGGGATGCGGTCCTGGGCCAGGAGCAGGGGGCCGTCGAGGTCGATCCAGCGGGCGTGCTGCGCGAGCAGCAGGGCAGGCGCCATCGCAAGCGAGGTTGCAACCATGCAGCCAACCATAATGTCGAGGCCCAAGGCGCGGGCTTCACTGGCCAGCGCCAAGGCCTCGGTCAGGCCGCCGGTTTTGTCGAGTTTGATGTTGACGGCGTCGTAGTTCCCGGCGAGCCTTGGGAGGTCGGCCCGGGTGTGCAGGCTTTCGTCAGCGCAGACCGCAACGCCGCGAGGACGGTTTGCAAGCGCTGCGTCGTTGCCCGCAGGCAAGGGTTGTTCGATCAGTTCGACGCCGGTTTCCAGGGCGGTTTGCAGAAGGGTAAATAGCAAGTCATCGGTCCAAGATTCGTTGGCGTCGGCGATGATGCGGGCGTCGGGGCGAGCTGCTCGGACGGCCCTCAGGCGGGCGTCGTCGCCGTTGCCGCCCAGCTTCAACTTGAGCAGGGGCAAGTGAGCGGCCTGACGGGCTTTGGCAGCCATCGCGTCGGGCGTGTCGAGGCTCAGCGTGTAGGCGGTCAGGACGACGGCAGGTGAAGTGCTGCCGGCAAGGGCTGCAACCGTCGTGCCGTTGCGCTTTGCCTGATAGTCCCACAGGGCACAGTCAAGCGCGTTACGGGCAGCACCGGGGGCTAAGAGTTCGGGCAGCAGAGCGCGGGCGGCCTGGGCCTCGCCGACCTGAATACGGGCCAAGTGCTGGCGGGCGACTTCGATTTGGCGGGACACGGTTTCAACGGTCTCTCCGTAGCGGGCATACGGCACGCATTCGCCCCACCCGACGACGGTGCCGTCGCCGACTTCAGCGACGATGACGCTCGCCTCGGTCTTGGAGCCACGCGAGATGACGAATGCTTCGGCCAGAGGCCAGGTCTGAGTGTTGAATGTTACGATGAGCCGCGGCATGGGCTGGGCCTTGATCAAGACGGTACGCCGGACACGCAGTCCGTCAGGCTAATCTTCCAGTGGCATGGGCGAGGAACAAGTAGACGCGGCCGGTGTCGGAGACGAGTTGCTGGTGGAGCATGCGACCGCTGGGGTCGCGAGTTTCAGCGTCTTTCAGGATACGCTCGAAATCGGCGAGATAGCGGCCGATGGTGTTTTCCAGATCATGGTCGACCTTGGCCCGGCGGCTGATTTCGTCGAACGCGACGCGGCCTTCGGGCGAGTAGATCGAGCGAACCATGATGCCGCGCTGTCCAGCGCGCAGGCGCGACCACAGGGCATCAGCAGTCGGGGCATCCAGCGCGCGGGCAATGACGCCGACGTTGAGCTGGAACGGCGTGTTGCGCTGTTGGGGGGCGTGCGCCTGTGGGTGACCCATCGCGTCTTCCTCTTTCGAGGCGCGGGCAAGGAGGTCACCGAACGACCAGCCTTGCGGCGGCTCTGCGTCGATCGGAGGACGTGGCGCGGGCGTCGGCGGCATCAGCGAACTCAGTGCGCGCTGCAGGTCAGGCTGGCCGCTTTGCTGGGTCGGCGGAGTTGAGTATGGATGCGGCGCGTGGCCGGACGGGGGAGACACATCGCGGAGCTGAGCGGTGCGGTTGGTCAGCTGGTTCAGTTTGTCGAGCGCTTGGAGCTGATCTTGCAGCGAGCGACGCATGGCGTCTGTGCTTTCGCGGGTTACGGCGGGCAATGCGCTGAGCTGGGCTTTCAGGCGGGCCTGCTCTTCGGCGAGTTCGGCAGCGGCTAGGGCTGAGCGGTTGCGGACTTCATTCGTAGCGTCACTGACCTGCTGGGACAACGAGCCGATCTGCTGTTGCACTTCACCGGTGGCTGACGAAAAGCGGCGACGGACATCGTCGAGGGCGCGTTCGCTTTCGGCCTGGGTGTGCGAGCGCAGTTGCTCGATCTCGGCCATGGCGGCACGCGAGCGGAACTCGGCACCGGCGCGTAGTTCCTCGGCGGCGAGGCGGGCGCGGCGCTCGGCTTCGCCCATCGATTCTTCAATAGTGCTGGAATAACTTGTGATGGCCTTGCCGAAACTATCGGTGGTGCCCGAGATCTGTTCGAGAGTGCGGGTCAGTTCGGTATTGCGCGACTTCAGCGTCGAGTCGATCTTGAAGTTGGCGGATTCGAGCGCGCTCGCCGCCTTCATGATCTGCACACCCTGATTTTCAAACCGGTTGGTCACCGAATTGATCTGGCCGAGCAGGTTTTCGGACACGTTTTTGAGCATGTCGGATTGATTGGCGAGGCCTTCGATGGCCTTGAGAGATTGGCGGGTGATGTTTTCACTTGACCGGCGGACGGCGTTGATACCCTGCATCAGTGACTCGTCCAGGTCGCCCGCCTGACGCGCAATGGTTTCACGGAAGGTCTTTGCGTGCGTGTCCAGTGCGGTCGTCAGCGCCAGCGAGCGCTCGTTGACTGCGCCATCGATTGCAATTGTAGAGCGCTGGATCGACTCATCGAACAGTTCGAGGCGGTGGGAGAAGGCTGCGTCAAGGGACGCGGTGCGTTCGACCAACTGGACGTCGAGGGCTTGGGCGCGATTGGCGAGCGTCGTGTCGAGGGCGAGCGCGTACTCCTCGAAAACCGTCTGGAGGTTTTCGGTGCGGTTGCCAAGCGAGCCGTCGAGGGTACGGATGCTGTCTTCGAAGGCTGCCTGCATCTCGTCGCTGCGCGAGCTGAGCACAGTGGCGAGCGCCGTGGTGTAGCCTTCGAGCACATTCTGCATTTGCTCGGAACGCGCGGTGAGCTGCCTGTCGAGGCCTTCAGTGTGGGTGCCCAGAGTGACGTCGATCTTGGTCGAGTAGTTTTCCAGCACGTTCTGGAGATGGGTGGTGCGCGATCCCAGGGTGGTTTCGAGTTGGCCCGCGCTCTGGGTCATGGCGGTTTCGAGCGCGTTCAGGTTGCGGCCAGCACCTGCAATGATCTCGCTGAGCTTGATCTGCTGGTCGGAGAGTTTGTCGATGAGGCCTGGGACTTCCGAGCCCAGCGTGCGCAACGTGACGGCGACGCGTTCTGAGGTATTGAGCAGCGCATGACGCTCGCCGGAGAGTTCCTGGATCAGGCCACGGATTCGCTTTTCGTTTTCTTCGTAGGAGCGGTCGAGAGCTGCGACTTCGGAGTGGACGAGAGCTTCAAGTTCACCCGCGCGGCCCAGCGCACGGGACACGGCGTCGTTCATGAACGAAACTTGGCGGCGGACATTCTGGCCTAGCGATGAGATTGCCTGTTCGGCCATGCGGTCGGGCTCGGCCAGGCGGACGGCGACTTCGGTCATGGTCGAGGAACGCAGGCGCAATTCCTCGGAACGCCACGCAAGGAGGGCCAGAAACCAGACAACGCCGATCGGAAGGCCGATGGCTGCAATCGACATGAGGATCGTGGGCGATGTGACAATTTCGAGGAGCGTCGCACCTTTGCCGATAGCGGCGTAAATGGCGAGACCGGCGATTGCGGTGCCAAGGGCTCCCCAAATGCCGCTAAAAACGCCCGCGTAAACGAAGGGGCGGTTCGAGGGCTTTTGTTCAAGGGCGAAAATCAATCCGCCGATTGTCGGCGCGTCGTCGTTGGCGGCCATGCCTTGGCGAACGGGACCAGCGGGGCGGCGGCGGGCGACGCGGCGGCCTTCGCCGGTTTCAGGTTCGACGTTGGCTTCTGCGGAGGGGGCGGAGTCGTCGGAGTGTTGCGGCTCCCGTTCGATGCGGGGCGCGGGTTCGCGAGCGGGTGGGTTTGCCGGCAGCGGAGGGGGTCCACCTGCTGGAACTTGTGCTGGAATTTGGCGCATGGCAATAGCGGCCTCGCCAACCCAACTCGGTTCGGTCAGACCAGCCTTTTCGATATTTGTCTTCTCGTGAGCCATTCGCCCGTCCGACACCTTCGCTGAGAACGACCGTCTGAGATCGAGTCCTGAATAATTCTTAGCGCAAACCCGTGATTGAACTTAGTAAAAAAACAGGTTTTACCGGACGGAATTCGTGAGTTGCACACTCATTTTAAGTTGTTGTCCCACGTCTCGCCCCATCGATCGTGACCTAGAGAGGGTTTTGGGCGAAACCAAGGTTGGTCAAGCGGTTATCTCCAGCTTACGGCGCCACAGTGAAGTTCCCCAAACCGTAGCCATAGTGTCAGGCTGATGACTATTAAAGTCCTTGTTCAAACGCAAGGTATTCGATTCACTGGCTATTATTGCTTTTCGGCCAAGCTTTACGCGTACCTAGAGGCAAGGCCATGATGTTTGATACGATCGACTGCAAGACG
>JANOVN010000258.1:0-3789 GCA_031417455.1 Hyphomicrobiaceae bacterium
ACGCGCGCGGAACATGTGCCACGGGTGGAACGGCGGCGGGGGTGGATGGAACAGGAGCAGGAACTGCCGCCGCCTGGGCCCTCCCATGCATAGCGGTATCGTCGCGGCTGGCGGCCGCCAGTGCATCCTTTAACGAGCCCAAGAACCCGCCGGGCTTAGCCTTGCCACCTGGACCGTCCGCCATACCTTGCCTCCCCAGCCACTGAATTTTTATACCGTGATCCTAATTGCCACGAAAACTAAGAGCTCAACACCCACAAAGTTCATAAGCCCAGTTTCCGCTGCGATGCGGCAGCAAAATGGCTGAAACCGTCAGCCACTATGAAATTTTGTTCAGATGCCGTTCATATCCCGCCCCTTGCCACATTCCTCACCCATGGACGATATGAAGGCGAAGGATTCGCATTCTGATACAAACTCACTACGTGAACTCACGAGCGGTCGGCCCTTGCTGATCAAAGCGCCAAACAGGCGTCGGCGCGAGCGCGGTACCAAACTTAAAAAGGGACTATGACGAACCTCATTGCGCTGCCGGTCGGAACTGTTCTCGTCGGAGATTACCGCATCCAGCGCGTGCTGGGCGCGGGCGGCTTTGGCGTGACTTATCTGGCCGAGGAAAGCGCCTTGTCGCGTGTCGTCACCTTAAAGGAATATTTCCCCTCCGATTTCGCCGCCCGCAAAGACGGCCTCGAAGCGATGCCGCGCTCGTCCGACAGCGACGGAGATTTCCAATGGGGCCGCGACCGTTTCATCGAGGAAGCCAAGACGCTGGCCAAGCTCGATCATCCCAACATCGTCCGCGTCTACCGTTACTTCGAAGCCAACAATACCGCCTACATGGTGCTCCAGTTCGAAGAGGGCTTGAGTTTCAAGTCCTGGCTGAAAGGCCTTGGCCGCGCGCCGCGCCAGAAGGAGCTGGACGCAATCGTTGGCCCGCTCCTCGACGCGCTGGAGTTCATTCATAAAGCCGACTACCTCCACCGCGACATCGCCCCCGACAACATCATCATCCGCAAGGACAACGTCCCGGTCCTGATTGACTTTGGTTCCGCGCGCGGCGAAATCGCGGCCCACTCCAAGACCGTAAGCGCGCTCGTAAAGCCCGGCTACAGCCCCTACGAGCAATACGCCGAAACGAGCCGCCAGCAGGGCCCGTGGTCAGACATCTATGCGCTGGCCGCCACCCTCTATCACGCGATCACCGGCAAACGCCCGCCCGACAGCCCGTCGCGCATCATGAAGGACGAATACGTCCCCGCCCGCGAATCCGCGCTGGGCGCGTATCGAGCTGGTTTTCTGAAGGCCATCGACAAAGCCCTGCTGATGAACGTCGAGGCCCGCCCGCAATCGGTTGCTGCCTGGCGCGGCGACGTGCTGGCCCCCGATCCGCCCAAGCAATCCTGGCTCTCTCGCGGACGCGGCGTCAAGCAGCAAGCCGACGCGATGGAACTCGCTGGAGCTGGCGTGCCGCCCGCGATTCCAGCTGCTGGCCTCGTCCCGCCCCAGCCCGACGCACCCGGCGTTCAAGGCGGCTTTCTCGACTTTTTCGATGTTCTGCGCGGCAAATCTGCTGACCAACCCGCAGCCCCTCCCGTCGATGAGCCGCCATCGCCCGCTAAATCAAAGCCCGCCGCTAAAGCAAAGGCCAAAGCCGAAGCAAAAGCGCCTGAGCCAAAGGCTGCCGAGCCAAAGGTGAAAGTTAAGGCCAAGCCCAAGACGCCAGAGCCTCCCGCAAAGCCCGCCCCCTCAGCCAAAGCCGCAACCGTCAAAACCGTGGCCGAACGCGCGGCACCAGCCCGCCCGCGCCCCGTCCACGGCGGTGCAAAGCCGCGCCGTATCGGCCTGATCACCAAACTGGCCATGGCCGCAGCCGTCGCAGGCGGCGTGGTACTGTTCCAAAACCAGCTTCCCAAGGCGCCCGCGCCCTCCAAAGCCGCCATCGTCTTGCCGCAGGACATTCCGGTCATGTTGCGCGAGTTCAAGGCGCACGACACCGACGTCAACGGCGTCGCCTTCACGCTCGACGGACGCACCATCGTCTCCGTTTCGCGCGACGCTACGTTGAAAATCTGGAACGCTGTTTCGGGCGGCCTGCAAAAGTCCGTGCCGCTCGATAACCGCCTTGTGACGTCGCTTGCCGTCTCTGGCCGCCGCGCCGTAACGGGCCATGGCGACGGCACCGCAGTGCTCTACGATCTTGATCGCGGCGAACGCATCGCACCCTTCAAACGCAACGACGCCGACATCTGGGCCGTCACGTTCCTGGGCAACCAGGACCGCTTCGCGACCGCCAGCCACGACTACCTCGCCGCCGTCTGGGAAGCCAAAAATCCAACCGCCCCCCAGTTCACGCTGGAAGGCCACACCAGCGCTGCCCAGGCCGTGGCTTACTCCGAGCACGGGCCGTGGATCGCCACCGGTAGTGCCGACATGACCGTCCGCCTCTACGACGTCGACAGTCACGACCTCCAGCGCGTCTACAAGGGTGCGAAGGATTACATCACCGCACTGGCATTTTCTCCAGACGGCAAGTCGCTGGCGGTCGCCAGTCTCGATGGCTCGATCCGGGTCTATTCAACCACCTCCACCCGCCTGCAAAAGCAGATGACCGGCCATAAGAGCCGCATCGGCGCGCTTGCGTTCTCGCCCGATGGCAATATCCTGGCGTCCGCCGCCGATGAGGGCATCGTTCGTTTGTGGGATGCCAAGCGCGGCCGTACCATGCGCTCACTGGGTGGCCACGCGGGCGGTGCCAAGTCCGTCAGCTTCTCCCCCGACGGCGCCAAGCTCGCCTCGGCTGGTTCCGACGGCATGATCCGTCTTTGGTCGGTCCCCTCGGTCAAGACGCGGGAATGACCGGGCAACCATTAAGCCATTCTTCTATAGACCAAGCTTAGTCCTGCGTCGCATGCTTGACGCGGAGGCCACTTATGAAAAAAATCACCAGACAATTCCGCGTCGAGCCCGGCGTTGCCGTCGATCTTAAAGCCCGCCCCACGCTGGTCGAACCGGTCTACGCCAACAAGCGCGAGTATCAGCAACTCTTGGCGGCTCACGTTGAGCGAATGAGCAAGCTCCAATCGCTGCTGTACGCATCCCACAAGCACGCGGTGCTCGTCATGTTCCAGGGCATGGACGCGGCAGGCAAAGACAGCTGCATCAAGCACATCATGTCCGGCGTGAACCCTCAAGGTTGCGAAGTTGTCAGCTTTAGCCATCCAAGCGCCAGCGAACTCAAACACGACTTCTTGTGGCGCACCACGCGCGACCTGCCCGAACGCGGCAAAATCGGCATCCACAACCGGTCGCACTATGAGGAGGTTCTGATTGTGCGTGTGCACCCAGAGATCCTCGCCGCCCAATCCCTCCCCGACGACGGCAAAGACGAAAAGATCTGGGCCGAGCGCTACCGCTCTATCGCGAGCCTGGAGCGACACCTCCACGGTAACGGCACGCGGATCGTCAAAATCTTCCTTCACGTTTCCAAGGACGAGCAGAAAAAGCGCCTGCTCGAACGCATCGATATACCGGAAAAGAACTGGAAAATCGCTCCCTCCGACATTCAGGAACGCAAATACTGGAAACAATACCAAAAAGCCTATGAGGAGGCGATTTCGGCCACCAGCACGCGCGACGTGCCCTGGCACATCGTCCCCGCCGATGACAAAAAGAGCGCCCGCCTGTTCGTTTCCCATATTATCTTGGAAACGCTCGAAGCCCTCGGCATGAAATACCTCGAGACGACGCCCCAACGCCGCGCGGAGCTAATCTCTATGCGCCGGGAGCTCG
>JANOVN010000259.1:0-7837 GCA_031417455.1 Hyphomicrobiaceae bacterium
GAATTGACGACGAATTCAAGGCCGCCCGTGCCGGCCGCGCTGAAGACCCGGCCGTGAATGTCGCCGGATTCCGCCCAGATAAACACAAACCCGCCGCCCGGCAAACCCGTGGCACGCGGGCTGGATGATTCCGCGTTGATCGTGAACAAGGGCGTTCCGACCACATTGCCGTTGGCGTCGTAAACCGTGCCCCCTATGCCGCCGCTAGTCCGCTGTTGCGCAATAACGAATCCTCCGCCCGTCAGCGCCGCAATCGCAGGAGATGTCCCCGCGCCATAGGAAAACTGGTTGTTCGCCCCAAGCTGCCCCTCGATGCTTGTGCCATCGGTAAAGTAGCGGCGGAAATGAGTGGTATTCGTCGGTGTGTCGTTCCAGGCGACGACGAACCCGCCCCCTTCAAGCCCATGGGTCGTCGGCGAGGCGATATTGCTTTGCGTCGCCGACGAGATCACGAACTCGGCAGGATTACCAAAGCCGTCGAGCACCTTGTTGCCGTTGGCGTCGAAAACCTGCCCGCGCACATCCCAAGCCGTGCCTGCCGCTCTGTCGTCCTCCCATACGACGACGAAGCCGCCGCCTTCGAGCGCCGCCGTGCCTGTCCAGGCCTGTGAGCCGGCCGTTCCATTGCTGACGATAAATTCGGAACCGATTTTGTTGCCGAACAAATCGACGATCTGGCCGGAAACGTCCCCGGTATTGATGTTGGTTCCGCTAGCCGTGGTCCACGTGACCACAAACCGGTTGTTGGCGAGTGCCGCGACAGACGAAAACTGCTGAGTCCCCGCGATCGTCGTATTGATGAGGAACTCCGGACCGATCGGTGTCAAAATGGTCATGACGCTTTGCCTCCAAACGCAAAACTGGCGTCCGCCGCGGTCCCCGCTGTTAAACAACCAGCAAACTCTGCAATATCCAGATAGCCGCCGCCCGTGTTCACATGATTGAACGCCATGAACGATTCCTCACTCAACGAACGCAACATTCTAAAGCCAAAAGGACAAAGCCGGACAAATGTTCAACATCGACCAGCACGAACAGTCTGTGGACGCAGCCAGTAAAACCGGGCCGCAATGCGCCCTATGAATTGGGCAAAACCGGATGGGACGTGTGGTCCACAATCATTACAATTTGTCGCAGACTATCGCAGAATTTGAGCCAACGCATCAATTTTCATGCCGCGCAAAGACGAATTCTCCAGCGTCGGTTACCGCTGCACCCTGAGAGTGCGAGCCAAGGCGCAATCCGCACCACCCGCTAATGACGGATACAATACCCGGAAATGTTCTGACTTACCCCGGTAAATGAGCATCCGCGCGTGGAGTTGCCTCGCCACAGGCCATCGAACCCGCCCTATCCGCGCCGCATGCTTCCCCCTACACTACACTACCCCCGCCTCAAAGGTCAGCCATGCCGCGCACCTCCCTCTCGTCAATGACCGCCCCTATCAAGCGCCGTCACATCCTGGCCCTGGCCACCGCGCTTGCCTTCGCCCTTACCGCCCTCACGACGTCCCGGTCACAAGCCGCCTCCTGGCCGTCGTGGCTCACCGGCCAGCAACCCTACGCCACCGCCGACCTGGCCTCCGCCGCCGCCACCCTGCGCGCCCTCCCCGGCAACGCGACAACCCCCGCCATCGCCGCCCACGCTACACCCGAAGGCCACTGGCTGTTTGCTAACGCCGCCGGCGAGGCCTTCACCGCCGGTACCCCCGCCGAACTGAAACGCGCGCCCGCCGTCCTCGCCCCGGACCCCAAACAAAATGGCGAGAATGGCTTCGCCAGCGTCCGCCTCGTTCTGTCCCGCGACAGCGCGTTCGCAGGCCCCAGAGTCCTGAAAGACCTTCCAGCAACTGCCGCCCTCTATGTCGCCGTCGACGGCGTTATCCTCGAAGCGCGCCGCACCCCGCGCAATACGCTCGCCGTCATGCTCCGCCCCGGCGTCAGCGTCGAGGCCATCGACAAGCCAGACTTCCTCGAAGCCCTAGCCCAGCTCCGCCGCCCCCTCGACGCCGCCCGCATGCGCATCCTATCCGCCGTCCCCGGAAGTCCTGCCTCCCTGCCGTCATCCCCCAAATACGACGCCGCCCAACGCGGAGCCGCCATCGACACCGTCGACCCAGACCGCCTCCCCGACGCCCTCGCCTCGATCCCCCGCCAGACCGCAATCCTGACCGCCCGCCTCGATGGCGCAAACCTCGCCGTCCTCCCCCCGTCCGGCCCCGAACGCACCATCTCGCTCTCGGCCCTCAACGCCGCAGCCCTCGCCGCCGACATCGACCTTCTGATCCTCCACGCCGACCCGCCGCGCCAGCCCGGCGGCCGCAACTGGCTCTGGCAACGCATCCAGGTCTCAGGCCTCGAACACGCCACCAAACGCGGCACCTTCGCCGATTTTCTTGACCAGCTCGCAGGCGGCACCACTGTCTTCGCCGTCACCACCACACCCGACGGCGACACCCGCACCCGCCTGACCGCACAGCCCATCCCAGCCTCGATGGCAACCGCCGAAGGCGTCACCGGCTGGATCAAACAGGCCGCCGGCTCCGTCACCAGCGCCGTCACCGGTCAAGTCACCGGCGCAGTCCAGCCCGCCGCAATCCACGCCAGCCTCGTCTCGACCGTGCGCCGCACCGAACTCTCCCACCGCCTGATCCCAGCACTCCCCACCTCGGCCACCACGCTCTACGTCCTAGCCGCCATCCTCGGCCTGTTTGCCCTTCCCGTAGCCCTTCGCTGGTGGCGTAAACTCTGGCCCCGCGAAGTCCGCACCGACTACATCAACACCCGCGGCTACACCCTAGCCCGCGCCTTCCGTGCCGTAGCCTTCCTGACGATCTTCTTGCCGCTAGCCGCCCTTCCCGCCCTCGCAACGAGCCTCTTCACCCTCGCCACCCGCAAAAAACCCGCGCCCGCACCTGCACCTTAGAGAACAAGAAAAAAGGAGGGTTCGGGAGCTTCTCCTTTCGAACGGGGCGGGTAACCGACCGGTGTCCGCGCCCCCCTTGACGACAATCATTTGCCCTTCCAGCGCCTTCAGCTAACATCGTGCAAACGCCCTAACCCCTGCGCCGGAACCCTCAACGATGACCACACTGCTGCTCACCCACCCGAACTTCGTGGCCCACGATACCGGCCCTGGCCACCCCGAACGCCCCGACCGCATGCGCGCCATCGACCGATTATTAGCTCACGAATTTTTCTCCGCCCTCACCCGCGCGCAAGCGCCGATGCGCGACGACGCCGAGGACGCCATCCTCCTCGCCCACCCAGCCCCGCATTTGGCCCACATCAAAGCCCTCCGCGCCAAAGCCCAAAACGAACCAGTTTATGTCGATGGCGACACCATCATGTCCGCTGGCTCCTGGGAGGCGGTGATGCGCGCCGTCGGTGCCGGCATGGAAGCCGTCGATAAGGTCATGGACCCCAAGTCCGGCATCAAAAACGCCTTCTGTCAGGTCCGCCCGCCGGGCCACCACGCCGAAGCCGAACGCGCGATGGGCTTTTGCTTCTTCAATTCAATTGCGGTTGCCGCCCACTACGCCCGCAAGAAGCACGGCGCAGAACGCATCGCCGTTATCGACTTCGACGTCCACCACGGCAACGGCACCCAGGACATCTTCTTTGCCGACAAAAACCTGTTCTACGCCTCCACCCACCAGATGCCGCTGTATCCCGGCACCGGCGCGTTGAGCGAAACCGGCGTCGGTAATATCTGGAACGCCCCCCTGCGCTCAGGCGACAGCGGCGAGCAATTCAAGGAAGCCTTCCAATCGCGCATCCTGCCCGCGTTGCATAACTTCTCCCCTGATCTTGTGATGATCTCAGCAGGCTTTGACGCCCACAAGGACGACCCGCTCGCCAGCCTACGCATGGTCGAAGCCGACTTCATGTGGGTTACCGAGGAATTGCTGAAAGTCGCGGACAAACACTGCCATGGCCGCGTCGTCTCGATGTTGGAAGGCGGCTACGACCTGGCAGCCCTCGCCCGCTCCGTCGTCGTCCACGTCAAAACACTGATGGAAGCGTAGGGGTTTGCGCTAAGCGCCCTGGGTCCGGTGTCTGCGGCGCAGCGTACTTCACGGTGCGGCGCAGACACGGGACCCAGGGGCCACAAACACCGGGCGTCGCCATAACCCTAATCGCGCAACCGCCAAACCTTCACCGGCCCGCTATCGCTAACAACCGCCTCAAGCCCCTCCGGCACCCGCCCGGCGAGCAATTCAGCCCGCAATGCATCCCCCGGCGCCCGGATCGCGACCGTATCGGCCAGCGCCGGACACAGTACGATGTAGCGCGCACCAATAGCCTTCATCCGTAGCGGCGCTTCCGCCGCAGACGCATGCAACAAATCGTGCGCCGCCAAAATCGACCGCCCCATCCGGTGATACGGCGCCGACATCACAGACATCTTCGTCCAAGCGACCAGATACGACCCCAGATCGATATCGTTGACCGCCAAGCCCTGTGGCAACGCTGCCAAACCCTTCATACTCTTGCCCGACGTACATGACCCAAAATCGCCCGGCGTTGCCTCGCCCAGCTTTGCTTCGCCAGTCACGAGAACCGGCGTCGCAGCCACCCCGGGCTGACCCGCAATCAACACGAACCCAAGCATCGCAATCCCAGCCACCGCAGCCAGCATCCCGCTAGCCATGCCCCAACTTGTCATCCCCGTACCCGCCCGAGCGGGCTCCATCGCCACGGCCGGCACCGCCTCGCTCACACGCCGGAACAACCCGACCGCGATC
Source organism: Hyphomicrobiaceae bacterium (assembly GCA_031417455.1). Lineage (GTDB taxonomy): Bacteria > Pseudomonadota > Alphaproteobacteria > Rhizobiales > Hyphomicrobiaceae > JANXVY01. The sequence continues at coordinate 4,748 of JANOVN010000259.1, forward strand.
ATCGGCACCGACAGAAAAAGCGCATACGGCAACAACCGGATCTGCCACATCCCGAGCAGCACGCTGACGGCAAACACCGCAAAATAAGTGCCCGCATGCGGCATCGAACGCCCCCGCACGGCCAACACGCCATACCCCAGCCCAATGAGCGGATACGCGGCAAAAGACACTCCATCCGATAACGACTTCTGCAACACGCCCCAAAACGTCGAAACCTCGGAAACATAATCCAGCCAGATCGGCCCCAAACGCGGCTCGACCTGCCCATACGGCCCCGCCAGACATGCCGGCTGCACATAACCATACAGCCCAAGCCCAATGGCTCCTGCAGCCGCAACGATCCCAAACGCCTCTAGCTGTGAACGCCCGCTTTCCCGCGCAACATGCGCGCCCGCAACGCCAACCGCTCCACACGCTGCCAGCGCAATCAAATTGATCGACAACGCATCGCAAACAATCAGCCCGTCAGGCCGTCCCGGCCCAAACACCAGATACGCCGCCAGCAGCGTAAACGCATACGCAGCCGCCGCACGCGCCACGCCCGCCAGATCGTCGCTCACAAACAGCGCCGACAGCGTCACAATCCCAAGCGCTGCGAGCGTCAGCCCCAGCCCTTCAAACCCGACCGCACAGCCAAGCCCGAACAACACTCCAGCAAGCCAACCCACCCGCGGCCGGTCAAGTGCGGTCAGCAGCGCCAACGTCCCCGCCACAGCCCCGATAATCATCGCATTGTGATGATCGATCCGCCCCGGCGTAAATTGAAAATGCCCTGCACACGGCACCACCAGCAGCAGCGCCAACCCCGCCGCCTTCCGCCCGCCAATCGTCTCGCAGTACCGCGCGACACTGTAAGCAATCACACCGCTCAATAGCGTCGGCCAAATCATCCGCGTCGCGACCTCTGCCATCTCCTGGCCCAGCACAGTCGACAGCAGCAAAACCAGCGCCGCCAGCGGCAAATCGATGATCCGTGACCAGTGCGAAATGAGCGGCTCAGCCCCGCCGAACCGCCACAGCCGCATATCGAACCAAGGTTGTCCGGCGATCAACTCGCGCACTTCGATCAGCCGCGCCGCATCGTCCGTATCACCCAAAACCGTCGTCAGAACAGCCGGATTGGCAGCAAGATCAGCAAGTCCCATGACCGCTGCCACACAAAACGCGACCGCCCACAACGGCTTTTGCGATACCCACTCATAGGCTTGCGCTGAAAAAAGCGCCGTCCGCGCCTTCCCCTGTTCAACCACCCAAACCACGAGCTTTCTCCGCAATCACCCTAACCGCGAGAAAATACCCTGCTAACCTTGCCGTTCGGTAAAGAGCGTTTCAAATCAACCATTTCGCAAGAAGTCAGCCAAATTCGCTCCCCCGTTCCTCTCGTAACAGCACACCCCGCCAATCTTGCTTAATTTCGGCCCAACAGCTCAAACCTGAGGTCGAACATGACAGCCAACGATCAGACGTATCGCATGGCCGGCAATCGCACCGGCGTCCTGGTGATCGGCGAAATCGGCGCATCCCCACCCAATTTGCACGACATCGCCAACGGCTTAGCCCGCGCCGGCTCCACCATCGTCTGCCCCCGCCTGACGAACCAAAGCGTCGCGCTGACCGCCTGCGAGGCTGCCCTTAACGAACTTCGCGCCAGATGCGACACCGTCATTGTCGTCGGCCTCTCAACCAGCGCAAACCTCAGCCTCATGCTCGCAGCCGGGCACCCCGGAAAAGTCGATGGCCTCGCCTTACTCGCACCCGTCATCAGCCGCGAAAACGGACGCATCCCCTGCTATGGGAGCATTTTCGCCCGTCGCCCATCCAGCGAGTTCCGCGGCTTGGTGACGGCCATCAACCAGCCAGCCCTCGTGATCCAGCACCGCACGGGCAATGACGCGGACTTCGACGCTGCCGCATACCTGCAGAACAATCTCGCCAGCACAGTCGAAGTCGCAGTTGTTGATATCACGCACCAAAACGACCTCATCATCGAGCGCACGCTCAGCTTTATCGACCGCGTTGCACGAAAAATAATCAAACCCGCTCAGCAGGTTGCATCACTACGCGCTCCCGCTAGAGCCTCTTTTGCCTGGATCCCCTTCCTCCAAACGGCAGCCGCATAACCAAAAAAAATACGCTCAACTATTTCGCCCCCTGTTCCACACGAAACAGCGCGCAACCCCAGGCTCTGGCAAATTCCAATCACGAACGGAGCAACACCCCACATTTGGAGGACGCCATGAACAAGATCGCAAAGACCAAGATTGCAAACATCCTGCCCCTGATCGCCGCGGCAACCTTAGCCATCGCGTCCACCGCCTCGACCCAAGCAGAAGCCCGCGGCTTCCGCGGCTTCGGCTGGGGCGTCGGTGCAGGCTTAGCCCTCGGCGCTCTCGCCCACTCCGCACAACGCCACGAACGCCAAGTCGAACACACGCCCGTCAAGCGTCGGGTTCTGATCGACAACCGCGCTTCAGAACGCGCCGCCGAAGCCCGCGCAGAGGCCCGTGCCGAAGCCAAAGCCGAACAGGCCCGGATCGCTGCCCGCGAAGAAGCCAAGGCCCGCAAGCAGCGCCAGGCTGAAGCCGAAGCAGTTGCCGAAGAACAGGCCCGCAAGCGCCGTGCCCGTGAAAAGGCAGCCCTCGCCATAGCCAAGGCCAAACTCGACGAAGCAACGATCAACCAAGCCGCCGCCACCAACACTGAAACCCCGGCTGCAACGGAGCCTGCCAGCCTGACCCAGACGACCAGCACGGTAACAACGTCGTCGCAAGTCGCAGCGATCCAGGAACCCAAAATCGAACCAGCCAAGATCGAACCAGCCAAGATCGAGCTTGCCAAAACCCAGACGACGGCAACGGCCACCACCCCAGCTCCGGCCCGAAGCCCCGCCTTGGCTGATGCCTCCGCCACCGAATGCCGCGCCTTCGTCCCAGCCGTCGGCATGACCGTACAGGTCCCCTGCAACTGATCGTTCTACAAGGCCGCCCTGGGATCGTCAGGGGCGGCCTTTCTAACAAACAAGCCACTCTAACGGACAAAAACCAAACCCATCCGGCTTGGTGACCAAAATCCAGGATACCTTGGAACTTC
>JANOVN010000260.1:0-6601 GCA_031417455.1 Hyphomicrobiaceae bacterium
GCAGGTCTCCGTCGCCTGTCGGAGCGGCTCGCAGGATACCAATTGGCTCAACTCATGCATCAATCTGCAACCGGACGAGATGTGTGAATCCCGTAGCCCTGAAGGACTTGCGGACAACAATGACGGCGTTCGAGCCGAACGCGCTGACGCTGGGCCATGACGGCCGCAATCGCACACCGTTCCGGCCGTTTTCAAGTTCGACGGGACGAAATCAACCAAGCGCCAAAGCCTCCCTTCTAGGGTCGGCGGCGTGGGCTCGCCACCTGATCAAGCCGAAGCTTGGCACCGGGCTCGCCGTCATTGATTGGCGGCACCAGGAATTCGGAATTGCAGCAGCGCTGTCCGGTGATGCAGCGATGAAGACAGCCTATTCCTCCGGCGATCCTTAGGTGGCGCTCGCCGTGGCCGCCGGGGCGGCGCCTGTCGGCGCTACCAAAACCAGTCACCCTCACGTTAGAGAGCGGTTCAAGGCGACTGCGCTGGGCCTCCTGAACGGCATGGGCGCCGCAAGGCTGGCGCGTCAGATCGGGTGCCAAGAGGCGGAGGCGCAGGACCTGATCGCCGCGAACAAGGCGCAGTTTGCGGCTTTCTGGCGGTGGTCGGATGGGGTCGAAAACCATGCCTTGCTGGATCGCGGCCTTCATTCCGTCTTTGGGTGGCGGATCAGCGTTTATGGGGATGCCAATCCTCGGTCCCTCCGCAATTTTCCGCTGCAGGCGAACGGTGCGGAGATGTTGCGACTGGCGTGTTGCCTTGTCACCGAGGCCGGGATCAAGGTCTGTGCGGTACTGCATGATGCGCTCGTGATCGAAGCGCCACTCGCAGCACTCTCTACCACGGCGGCGGCTGCGCAAGCTCACATGGCCGAGGCGAGCGCCGTGGTCCTCGCCGGATTTGCGCTTGGGAGCGAGGCGACGCTGATCAGGGCTCCAGACCGTTGGGTGGACCCGCGAGGTCGAACCGTCTGGTCGGCGGTTGAAACCGCGCTGACCGAGTTCGAGCCACCTGTTCGCGAGCGCGACGCAACCTGCTTACCCGCGAACTCCCGCCCCATCTTATTATCTGTATTAAAGGAGGTAGAGCCAGATGCCTCCCATTGACGTCGATCGACTGCGCCTATCTCGCTCGACTGTCGGGGCGGGCAAAGTCCGGCCTCCAAGGCACTCGTCGGGCGAGCACTTCCTAAAAGGTCCAATCCCTTTGTCCTGGTTGGAGGTGGCCGCTCGTCTGCCGGGTAAGTCGCTGCATGCCGACGTCGCGCTTTGGTATGCGGCAGGCCGAGCAAAGTCAGCATCGATTCCGCTGAGCAATATCGCGAGCCTGCACTTCGGTCTCGACCGCAACGCCAAATATCGCGCGCTAGTGTGGCTTGAAGAAGCTGGACTGGTCGCCGTGGAGCGGAAATTGGGACGCGCTCCTGTCGTGACCTTGCTCGATCGAAAGCCACTGCCGTGACAGCGAAATCAGAGCACGCCGCGCCAGATCTTGCCCCCCGAATCGTCCGGTTTCGGGATGCGCCGCGCTACCTCGGCATGGACCGAAACCGGTTCAATGCGGAGGTCCGTCCCTACGTCACCGAGGTGCCCATCGGTAAACAGGGCGTCGGCTTCGATCGGCTTGAACTTGATGCCTGGTTCGACGACTATAAGAGCCGCAACGGGCGTCCCCCACGGAAAGGATCGATTGTATGGGACGCAAACGAATACCCGGCCTCCTCTTCAGGGGCGGGGTCTGGCATGTCGACAAACGTATCTGCGGGCGGCGAGTTTGCCAGAGCACTGAAACAGCTGACATCCAAGAAGCGGAAAGGTTCCTCGCCCGATTGATGGAGCAGACCCGGCAAGCGATGATTTACGGCGTCCGGCCGGCTCGAACCTTCGAGCAGGCCGCGGCGAAATTTGTGCTGGAGAACCAGCATAAACGCAGCCTGTCGGATGATATCGGTCGGCTGAAGGGGTTGATGCCGCACATCGGAGGTCTGCCTCTCGATCGAATCCATGGCGGAAGTCTTCAGCCCTGGATCGCGCAACGCCGTCGTGATGGCGTCGCCACCGGCACGATCAATCAGGGCTTGCAGATTGTTCGGCGAGTCTTGAATCTTGCCGCCGGCGAATGGGTCGATGACGTGGGACTGACGTGGCTTCACGCCGCGCCCAAGGTCAAGCTCCTGCCAAATCCTGACAAGCGAAAGCCCTATCCGTTGAGCTGGGACGAGCAGACGACGCTTTTGCACGCTCTGCCGCCCCACTTGGGGGAAATGGCCTTGTTTGCTGTCAACACAGGCTGCCGGGATGGTGAGATTTGCGGTCTGATGTGGGATTGGGAGGTCGAGGTTCCCGAACTTGGAACTTCGGTTTTCATCGTCCCCGGCAGCCGGGTCAAAAACGGCGATGAGCGTCTAGTCGTTCTCAATCGTGTCGCCCGATCCGTCGTCGAGGGGCACCGCGATCAGCATCCAACTCATGTGTTCGGTTTCGACGGCCATCCGGTCCTTCGAATTCTGAATACCGGATGGAAGCGGGCGCGGCAGGAGATCGGTCTCCCGCATCTGCGGGTGCACGACCTCAAACACACGTTTGGGCGTCGACTACGGGCGGCTGGCGTGAGTTTCGAGGATCGTCAGGATTTGTTGGGCCACCGATCGGGACGCATCACGACCCACTATTCTTCGGCGGAACTTTCCAGGCTGATCGAGGCCGCTAATAGCGTCGTCGAACGGGATGGCCGCAAGCCGAAATTTTGGTGATGAATGGGTCGCTTCGGCGCGACTCCCGCAAAACTCCCGCAAGCGCGTCGAGCGCTATCGGGGCAAAAGTGTTAAGTCGTTGAAAAGATTGGTAGCGAGACCCAGACTTGAACTGGGGACCTACGGATTATGATTCCGCCGCTCTAACCAACTGAGCTATCCCGCCATACCGTTTTGCGCGCTCAAAGATGCGCGAAGCACCGTGTATAGGAAGGGTGGGGCTTTAATGTCAAGGTCGTGTCCGAATCGTTAGCGTGGCGGGGGCCAATGGAACGGTGTTGGCGGGTTGGGCGTTGCAGACGGCAAGCACCCTGCTTGTTAGCGGGCATATCTGTTTATGCTGGGGTGAGGCCAAAGCCGCATCACGAATGGTTTTTGCCGATGTGTAAAGCTGCTGTGGACTATTTGGCCGCACCCAATGGTTGCGAATCGCACTAGACGACATGCGGCGTACATCGTGTAGGACACTGCCGCCCGGTACGACACAGCCGCGCAAACGCACCTGAATTGGAAATGCGAGGATTTCACTATGAACATGATCAAAACCGCTATCGCTACCGCCGCCATGGCGTTCGCACTCAGCTCGGGTGCCGCTGTCGCCCAGACCGCAACGGGCACCGCTCCGGTGACCAAGCCTGCCGTTACGGCCCCGCCGACGACGGCTGCTCCTAAGGCCAAGATCGGCGTGCCGAAGACGGAAATTTCGGCTCAGTGCTCGAAAGAAGCCGACGAAAAGAAATTGCACGGCTCCGAGCGCAAAAAATTCCGCGAAGCGTGCAAGAAGACGGCTGAAAAAGCCAAGGCTGCTGCTGCTGGTGGTGTTACCAAGCCAGCCGTGACCACGGCACCGGCGACGACGACGCCTGCAACGACGCCTTCGGCCAAGAAGAACTAATCAAGGTTCGCGCTTTGATCGATAAAGGCGGGTGCCCCTTGCGGGGTGCCCGTTTTTTTATGTCTCTACGCGTTGCGCGTGTTGTGTGAGCACGCTACGCGTGACGCGGCGCTTTTTTGCCGTGCCGACGAACAAATTTGGATCTAGCGTATATTCGACGGCGGAACTGAAGACGATGCAGGAAGTTGTGACGCTGAGCGTTTTTGCGGGGTTTGCTTTCATTGCAAACGGTGCCGGTATTATAGTGTCAGGGAAGGCATGAGGGCAGGTCATGGCGGAAACACGCGTTGCCTTGGTGACGGGCGCTAATCGCGGGATCGGGTTTGAGATCGCGCGGCAACTGGCGCGGCGCGGGATCATGACGGTGATGGGATCGCGGTCTTTGGATGCGGGGAAGGCTGCTGCCGAGCCGTTGGCGGCGGAGGGTTTGGTCGCGCCGGTGGTGGCGCTCGATGTCACTGATCTGACCAGTGTTCGCGCAGCCGTTGCCGAGACGATGGGGTTGTTCGGGCGCGTCGATATTTTGATCAATAATGCCGGCGTGATGCTGGAGCGGTCGGGGACGCCGAATTTTGTAGCGTCGAGCGTCGAGGCGGCGGTCGTGCGGGCGACGTTTGACGTCAACCTGTTTGGGCCGCTTACCATGAGCCAGGCGGTGCTCCCGATCATGCGGGACCAGGGCTATGGCCGGATCGTGAACATGTCGTCGGGGATGGGGCAGCTCAGTGAGATGGGGGCAGAGCATCCCGCTTACCGGATGTCGAAGGCGGCGTTGAATGCGTTGACGCGGACGATGGCTGCGGAGTTAGGCGATGGAGCGATCCTAGTGAATTCAATGTGTCCAGGTTGGGTGAAAACCGACATGGGCGGGGTGGATGCGCCGCGCACGGTCGAGCAGGGTGCTGAGACGGCGGTATGGCTTGCGATGTTGCCGGACGATGGTCCCAGCGGGGGATTTTTCCGGGATAAGCAGACGATACCCTGGTGATCGGCAGAGTTGGGTGATGAGTAGAGATTTCCACGAGGTCCGGCTGTTTGTTGGAACGAAGGCTGCGTTGCGCGGCATCGTTGGGCTGGTGCCAAGCGCCCAGGTGTTTGCGCTGACGCCGGGGGGGAGCGTATTTGCGTTGCCGCTGACGGATGAGGTTCACGAGGGATTGCACCGGGTGAATGGGACCGGGGAGTGGATCGAGTTTGGCGGAGCAGATTTTGCGCCACTGCTGACGACGAGCGATATGGCGTGCGCGGCGCGAGCGTCGCTGGGGTCGGCGCTGGCGTGGATCGAGACGGGGCATGCGGGCGCGGCAGCCGAGCAGGTCGGCGCGGTGTGGATCGATGGCGCGTTGGCGATGAAGCCGAATGTGTTGCGGGCGGGAGAAAACCGGCAGCGATCGCTGTGGCCGGTCAATATGGCCTTGCGGTTGCTGGGTGTGAATGCTGAGGCGGCAGGCGGCGTAGATGAGTTTGCGGCGTTCGGGCTGGATAAGTTTCAGTCGAATGAGGGTATCGTTGCGCGAGCGATGAGGGTTGGTGTTTAGAAGCGGGCGCGAAGGCGTTGGCCACTACGCTTACTGTTTTTGGTCGGCTGCCCCTCGGCCCACTTCCGGCCCCTCGCCCACTTGGGTTATGAAAACGCCCCACCCGTCTCGGCGAACGGGCAGGGCGCCAGCGGTACGCAAGGGGTTGAGGCTCGCGCACCGTTTCTGAATGAGTTCAATCCGACCAGCGGGTGTAACGTAGAGGTAGAGTAGCGCTGTGGCGCGATCAGCGCTAATTGTTTGTTCTGTGCTGTTCGATCAGGTGGGCTTATGCATCCCGTTACACTCAAGCAACTGAAGTATTTCGATGCGGTCGCTAAGCATCTGCATTTTGGTCGGGCGGCGGGGGCGTGTTGCGTCACTCAACCGGCGCTGTCGATGCAGATCCAGGAGCTTGAGGGTTCGCTTGGGACGGTGTTGATTGAGCGGGCCCGGTCTGGGTTGCGGCTGACGGTAACGGGCGAAGCTGTGGCGGCGCGAGCGGCGCGGGTGCTGGCGGACATGGATGATCTTGTGGCGGAATGTCTGCATGGGCAGGCGTTGATGACGGGGACGCTAAGGCTTGGGGTTATTCCATCCGTCGCACCGTATCTGCTGCCGGGGTTGCTGGCGGAATTGAAAGCGCAGCATCCGCTGCTGGAACTGCATGTGCGGGAGACGCAGACCAAGCCGCTCTTGGAAGAGTTGGCTGGCGGCCGCCTTGATGTGCTGCTGCTCGCGCTACCGGTGACAGGTGTGGAGTTCACGACCCTGCCGTTGTTTAAAGACCGGTTTTTGCTCGCGGTGCCCGAAGGGTATCTCATGGCTGCGCGGATCAAGGCGACGCGGGAGATGGTGGCGGTTGAGCGATTGCTGTTGCTGGAAGAGGGGCATTGTCTGCGCGATCAGGCTCTGACGTATTGCGATTTGAAGCAAGTGAGCACGGTCAATACCTTTGGAGTTTCGAGCCTCGCGACGGTTGCTGGAATGGTTGCTGCGGGACACGGAATCACGCTGCTGCCGGAGATCTGTCTCGATGTGGAGGCGCATGGGCGCGGCGTGCGGGTGGTGCGGGTTGTGACGCCCGAACCGTTCCGGACGCTCGGGCTTGCGTGGCGGACGACGTCGCCGAGGGGCGCGGATTTCAGGGAACTGGGACGGTTGTTGATGGCGGCGCGGGCGGTGGGGCAGAAGGGGCGCAAGAAGGGATAAGGGTGCAGGTGGGTCAAGCCTGCTTAAGAGGCTCAACGCTTGGGTGACGGAGATGTCGGGGTTCCCCCGGATCAAGCGTCCGGGGTCAACCCGACGAGTGAACCGCCGATCGGTTTTTAATGAAGTTTTGCGGTTTTGACGGAGCGGGGGATGAGGTTCGTTGGGATGTTTTCGCCGCGTTCAGCAAGGCTTGCGTCGACGAACTGGACGGGGTGGCCCTGGAACTGCTGG
>JANOVN010000261.1:0-2610 GCA_031417455.1 Hyphomicrobiaceae bacterium
CCGCCCCCCCCCCACCCCCCCCCCCCCGCCCACCCCCCTCCCCCCCCAACCCCCGGCAACCCCGGGGCGCGGGGGGGGGGGGGCGAGAGTTGCCACCAACTCGCAAACACAAAGCTCCTGTTGCGCTGTGATCAAGGCGAAACAACGCAATCGGATCGGGTCAGCGAGCGTCGCGAAGACAGTGGTTGCTTGGTCCATCTTGTGAATATGTGCTTCTGCGCATATGCGTTCATTGACATGCAGCGGTGTGGGGCGGGTGCCGCTTTTTCGTGCTGCATGTCAATTAACGCATACAGCACGTACAATGTCTTCATCGAGCCGCGAGTGAGGAAGCAAGGTCGCTCGCGTCTTGGCGAGACGGCAGCGCCAGGGTGAGAAGCCAGCACAGCCCGAGCATCACGGCCGATCCAAGAAGACAGGCGGTCATGCCGCCAGACTGGTAGAGCAGGCCCGACAAAACAATTCCAAGCAACCGGCCAGCAGCATTTGCAGCGTAGTAGAAGCCTACGTCTTCGGCGGCTTTTTCCGACCCAGCGTAGGCCAGGATCAGGTACGAGTGCAGGGACGAATTGACGGCGAATGCAAAACCGAACAGCGCAAGCCCGGCGCAGACGACGAGGTCGGGTCTAGGAACAATCGCTGTGATCAGCATTGCCGCCAATCCAAGCGGGATGGCAACCAATACCAGCGACCAAGCACGTGCGGACGGAACCTCCCGGCTGAGACCATCCGTGCTGCGGGATACGAATGCAGGTGCGGCTGCTTGGACGACGCCGTAGCCAATGGTCCAGGCGGCCAGAAATGCGCCGACCTGCAAAAACTTCCAACCGTTGGCGTATAGGAACACCGGCAATCCGACCACGAACCAGACATCGCGCGCGCCGAAGAGGAAGATGCGCGCGGCAGCCAACAGGTTGACCCCGCGTGATTTTCCGAACAGTTCCTTGATCGTCTTGGACGATTTGGCCTTGCCGAGTTCGCGCGGCAGAAGGGCGAGACCGGCTACCAAGATGACGCCAAGCAGCGCGGCCATCAGCCAGAGTGCACCACGAAAGCCCATAATGTCGAGCAGCAGGCCGCCGACGAAGAACCCGATGCCCTTCATCGCATTTTTGGAACCGGTGAACCAAGCAACCCAGCGAAATAGCTGACCCGAGCCTTCCGCCGACGTTGCCTTGATTGCCGACTTCGACGCCGTTTTCGTCAGATCTTTCGCAACGCCGGAAATTCCCTGCGCTGTCACGACCCAGGCGACGGACGCGGCTGCCGTCCATGCGGGGTCAAGACCGGACAGGAACAGCAGTCCAAGAATTTGCAGAGTCTGACCGATCGCGAGCATGCGCGGAATGCCAAACCGCGAGGCCAGCCAACCGCCGCCCAGATTGGCGGCGATGCCGGCGGCTTCATAGAGCAGGAACAGAAAGGCCAGTGTGAAGGGCGAATATCCCAACTTGAAAAAGTGGAACAGCACGAGTATGCGAAGCGCGCCGTCGACCAGGGTGAACCCCCAATACGACGCGGTCACGATGAGATAATTTCGGGCGGCTGGTGTCATCAAACGCCTGCTCTGATCACGATGTTGGCGAGATCGACCATTCGGCAGGAATATCCAACTTCGTTGTCGTACCACGCGTAAACTTTGAGCATCGTTTCGTCAGTAACCATCGTGCTGAGAGCATCGACAATCGAGCTGCGTGTGTCGCTGGTATAGTCCGCCGAAACAAGCGGGCGATGCTCGATCCCCAAAATCCCAGCCAATGGCCCCGCGGCAGCTGAATCAAATAATGCGTTGACTTCGGTTTCGGTCGTCGGACGCTGCAGCTCGAATACGCAGTCGGTCAGGCTCGCGTTCAGCACGGGAGCCCGAACGGCATGGCCATTCAGCTTGCCCTTAAGTTCAGGATAAATCAACGCAATGGCGCTCGCGCTGCCGGTCGTGGTCGGTTGCAGCGAAAGCATGGCCGACCGTGCGCGCCGCAAATCTTTGTGGGGCGCATCTGTCACCACATTGGTATTGGTTGGATTATGAATGGTCGTAATCTGTCCGTGACGGATACCGATGGCTTCGTGGATGACCTTAACGACGGGCGCGAGGCAGTTCGTGGTGCACGATGCAGCCGTCAGCAGCTTGTGGCGCTGCGGATCGTAGAGGTGGTCGTTGACGCCGACGACGATGTTCAGCGCACTTTCGTGCTTGACGGGGGCCGCCACGATGACGCGCTTCACGCCACGATCAAAATAGCCTTGAAGCTGATCGGGCGTCAGGAATTTGCCGGTGCATTCAAGAACGATGTCGCATCCCAGATCGCCCCAGGCAACGTCGCTGGGATGGGCAGCACTTGTGAAGCCGAGGCGGCGGTCGCCGATGGCAATCGTGTGGTCGTTTGCGACCAAAATTCCTGCTTTCCACTGGCGATGGAGGCTGTCGAATTCGATGAGATGAGCGGTCGCAGCAATCCCACCCTTCAATTCATTGAGGTGCACCACATCGAGCCGATTGGCGGCGCGGGGATCGCCATCTGCGCGGTGAAACCCGCCCATCGCCGCGCGCAACGTCAGCCGCCCGATGCGGCCCATTCCATTGATTCCGATTGCCATCGTTCCCCTCGC
>JANOVN010000262.1:0-15229 GCA_031417455.1 Hyphomicrobiaceae bacterium
GCAACGAAGTCACCGCCAACAGGGCGGCCAGCGCGATACCGGCAGCACCTGCGCCGGCCAGGAAGGGCATCAGGCGGGAGGGGCTGGCCTGCGAAGCGAGGCGGCCGTCGATTGTTTCACGGCGGAGTTGGGTGGTTTCGATGGTCGCTGGCGGATTGCCGGGTGCGTCGGTTCGTTTGAGGATAATGGTGGGCAGCGAAATGTCGCGTTCGGGAAACAAGCTGGGCACTGGTTCTGGGCGGTCGGCTGCGGCCTTGGACAGGCTCGATAGGGTGGCATTGCCTGTGGCGGTGCGTGGGCGGTCGCTGCCGCTATTTGCGGCGGCGAGATTGGCGAGGGCTTGGTCGGCAGCCTTGCTGGCGGCGGGCATCTGATCCAAAGCCTTGCCGAGACTACCCGGTTTGGCGTCCATGGGTTCCAGCGCAAGCGCCGCTTCGAGTTCGCGGGCGGCGGCCGCCATGCGCTGTTGTTGGGTCGCGGTATCGGGCGTGGGCGGGGCGGCGGGCTTTTTCGCCATGCGGTCTGCTTCAACGCGGGCCGCTTCAATGCGCGATTTTTCGGCAAGGGCTGCTTGCGCACGTTCGGTTTCGGCACGAGCGGCGGCGGCCAATTGCGCTTCTTTGGCGGCTTTGGCACGATCGGCGGCGGCCAGTTCGGCAGCCATTTGCGAGGGGCTCATGACAACGGGGGCCGACGTCAGGCTCGACGACAGCGGCAGGTCGGGCCAGATCAGCTCGGCGCTGAGGTGGCTGTCGGGAACGGAAATGGTGACGGGAGTCCCGGGTTCGAGGAGGGGCGCATCGACAACATCGGGACCGATGCGCATTTCGATGCCTTCCGGCGTCTGTCGCGTATCGAGCGGGGACAGGTCGCCGCGCGGCCAGCCGTTGAACTCGCCGTCATCGAGGGTATCGTCAATGGGGTCGATGCGGAAGGTCGTTCCCGGCGGCAGCAGGGCAATACCTTTCAGACGGATGACCGCATGGCCGCCGGCGGGCTGGCTGGTGTCGGGGAAAACCTCGATTTTCATGATCGTCATTGTTCAACCTCAAACGGTCCAGACGCAAACAGCTGGATCAGCTCGCCAAGTTCCCGGTCTTTATCGCCGCGCCCGGCCATCATATGAGCGGACGCGATATTGTCTTCGACGAGGCTGACGAACGAAACTTCCCAATGGGCAAGTGCTGGTCGTGCGCTCCGGCGTGCGCCAGCCATGGGCCGCGCCGCCAATGAGGCATAGCCAGATGGCGCGCTGTCGGCAACCTCCAGGTCGTAAGTTGCTGCACGAGTCGGCCGGACATGGGTATTGTGGCCACGACCGGGAACAGTCCCCAAGATCTCAAGGTATGCCGTAATAATGCGGCAGGCATATGCTGTTGCGCGAACGATGTCGCGGTCGGCGGACGTTAGCTGCTGCGTGCCGTTCATTGTGTCGCGGGCTGCTGGCGACGCCGACTGGAGGTACGCATTGGCGATTTCGCTCGCCAAGCCGCAGCGCAGGGCGCCGATCTGGAGTTCGTCGACGAGATGATGCATTACGCCCATTTCGATGCGCAGGTCGCGGCAGAGGCGCTGGGACCGGCTGGCGCGGCGCATGGACTTGAACCAGTGAGCGACAGCGATGTCGGCCATGCGGCCAGCGCGTATGGGGCTTGATTGAGCGGCGGTGTCATGGGCGCTGCGCGTATCGTCGCGGGCTCCGTCGCGCCAGGGGGCGGCATGGGCGCTGGCGGCGCTCGTTGCGGCATCGAGGTGTTCGGCGATGCGGATGGGGATGATCAGGTCTTCTTCGACCGGAATGAGTGCGCGATGGAGCACGCCCAAACGGCTCTGGTCGATGATGAATTGCAGGCGGTCTTGGACGACGATTGCGGTGCTGCGACGCCACATCGAGAGCGCCGATGGGTCATTGGAGGTGTGATGGCGCAAAACGGTTTGGCGGATGCGGCGGCGGCGCTCCTGCAGGGATTGATTGAGCTGCAACTGTTTGGCGCGCGGGCTGCTGGCGAGCGCAAGAGACGATATCAACTGGGCGACGTTACCCTGGGAGTGCCCGGATCCACCATTGGCGGTTGGGGCAAACGGGGCCAGAACCATCGACGACGACAGCGGGTTGTCTGGAGTGTTCGGGTTCATGGTGTCGTCGGGGGTAAACCAAAAGGTTTCGGTCATGGGCCGGTTGGGGGTCCAGGCGAGGGGCCATTCCTGTTCGCCGCCGATGATGTCGCGGACGAGGTATTGGACGCGTGCCTCGACGGCGGCTGGGTCCGCTGGGGATGACAGGGCCTGGGTCATCGTGGCGATGAAGAGGCCACGGCGGACGCGCTCACGGGCGTGGGCATTGGGGCCTTGGGTCGACTCGACCCAGTCGCCGATGGCGGCGGCGTAGGTATCGTCTTCCTGGGTTGGGTCGACGACGATGACAAGGCCGGTTACGTCGCGGCGGTGGCACCCACGCTCGAACAGGTGGATGGCTTTCATGCGGGCGAAGTGAGAGATTGCGGCCGCCAGCTCGTTGTCTGCCGATTGGCCTTGCGTGGCGGGGTGTGCGGTGCTGGCGATGGGGGGCGGCGTGGGGAAATCGAGGAGATCTGCGGGCGATAGATCGTTAAGACGGGTTTCGCTCAAATGCAGCGTCAGTTCGGAAATGAGCGCGGCGATGACGGCGCGTTCCACGTCGATGGTCTGGCCGTAGCGGTTCATCATCGCGAGCATCGGGCCATGCGGCTGGTCGAGAGAGCGCAGGGTTGCTTCGTCGATAATTGAACGGGGGTGGCGCGTGAGCCAGCCGGACGCCTTGTCTTTGCCGAGCAGGGCCTCGGTGGGGCAATAGCCGTCGGCACCCTGGCCAAGTTTGTCGAGGCCGTCGCAGAGGCGGTCGAAGAGGCCGGTGAAGGCTGCGTCATTGCGCCAGAGCAGAGCGAGCACGCGGCGGCGGTCGCGGTCGGTAAGGTGGGGCGCTATCTCGCGGAACTGGTCCCAGTAGCGGGCGGCGGTCAAGGCTTGGAGTGTGGCGTTGCCGGGCCAGCGGGCGTTCAAATGATCGCGCAGGTCGAGGACGTCGCGCTCGGACAAGCCGGGCAAGGCTTGGGGCGACAGGCGGCTTGCAAGTTCGGCGAACAGGGCGGCGATTTCTTCTGCCGGCAGCAGGGGCACGGCTGGATGGGCCGACGAGATCGAGGCACCGGCCATGATCGTTACGATATCGGTGATCGAGAGCAGGCCGACGTGGATCGGGAAGCCGCGCGGGGCGGGTGGAAGTTCGCTGGCGGAGAAGCGCAATACCGCGCAGCTTGAGGTTTGGTCGCTGGACGGCAAGAGCGTGCGGATGGTTGCCGCGTCCATGGGGCGCTGGCCTAATTCGCCGACGGTGGTCTGGGCCCGGATCGACAGGAGTTGAAACAGCAGTTCGGATTTTGCCATGGCCGAAGTCGAGATAAGGGCGACACCGGGCTTCGTTTCGGCGGCGGCGGCAAGGGGGGCCAGTTCGGCTGCGAGCGCGCCGATGTCTTCGCATACGGCGGCGTGGCCGGTGCCGAGCAGGATCGGGTTGTGTTCCAGCCAATCGATCAGGCGCGAGGCGGCCTTGCCGGTCTGACGGCAGCTCAACATGAATTTCTGTTCTGGCTTCATCGCGCGCGCTCGCCGTTCGATTTCTTGACCGGTGGCGGAGTGATGTCGTCGTAGACGGCGGTTGCGGCTTTTTCGCGAACGAAGCTGCCGCCGACGACGGTGAAGGCGCGCTCAGGTGCGGTTTCGCTATGGCCGTAGGCTGGATTGCGGGCGGCTGGGTGTCCGGTCAAGCTGGTGTGAGGAAGGTTGGGCTGGGCACGATGTTGGCTGGTCAGGGCGCTAGTCAGGGCTTGGGTGATGTCGCCCGTGACGAGCGAGAAGCCGTCGGAGACGAGCATGTTGCGGCTTGCCATATAGGCACCCAGCAGGGCGGTGTCGTGAGTTTCGTTGCGCGGCGCATTCGTCGAGCCGCTGGCGCCGGGGTGAGATGGCGAAGCGCTGCTATTGCTGCCTCGGACGACGACGCGGCCCGCAGGTACAGCGGCGCGCGACAGCACGTGATCGAGCAGGTCGGGAAGCTGGGCCAGATCGCCGCCCATCAACAGGAGGTCGCTTTCGCATGTCAGCACGGCGTCGGTCATGGCGTTGACCATCGGCCACAGCTCGGATTCGACGAGGCGCTTGATATGGCGGCGTCCCACGTTGAGCGAAATGGCCGAGAGTTGGAAGCCGGTAGCGCCAGCGCTGGCGGCTGCGGCTTCGAAATGGGCGGCTGCGGGATCAAGGCGGCCACCGCCCAACGCGACGAGGTGGTCGAGGCGGTAGCGGCGCAAACCTTCAGCGCCACGCGCCGGCATGCTGGCGTAGGTTTCGAAAATCCCAGTGGCCGCAGGACGCAGGACCTTGGTCAGAAAACGCTTGCCGTTCTGGCTTGGCCCGTTGTGGCTTGACCCGTTGTGATTTGGCCCGGTTTGGCTGTGGCCAGCTTGAGTGAGGGCTGATGGGTCGTGGGCATCGGCGAGGTAGTCGAGCATGAAGTCCTGGGCATCCGCAACACCGCAGGCGGCGAGTTTGGCGTCGATCGCGGCCAGAATGTGATTGTGGACGATGGCGTCGATGACGCGCTCGCCGCCAAAGCCGGTACGGTCGGCGAGGACGAGGCCAGCTTGAACGCTGCCGTCGTGGGCGACGTCATAGTCGATGACGGTCAATCCGGCTGCGCGGCGGCTCAGTTCAAGCGAGGAAACGCGCAGGCTGTCACGGGCATCGGGGTCGCCGGTGCGGCGGCGGACGCAATCGACGAGGTCGGAGAAGGAACCGCCGAATTTGTGGCGGACTTCGGTGAACAGGTAGACGAGCTGGAGCCCGACATCGGCGCCGATGCCGAGGGCGAGTTGGGGTTTTAGGGGTTGCGCCAACTGGCCGGGTTGGTCCCATTGCTGGGTCCGCCAGATGAGGTCGATGGCCGTGTTGACGCGCTCGACAAGGTTGTGGCGCTCGTTGGCAGACATCGCAATGGGCGAAGTGACGATGATGCGCTCGATGTGGCGGATGTCGTTGCGCTCGCTGGCTTGTTGGGCGAACGGGCTGCCAGGAGTTGCTGAATTGATTTCGCTGATGGCGTGGAGCAGCAGCTCAACGATGAAGAAACCGACGAGGGCTGACTGCGAAAAGCGCGGACGCATGGCGGCCATGCTCGCGCTTTCGCCGTTGGGGCCGGCGAGGAGGCCGTCGGGGCGGGAGGTGACGTCACCGGATTCAGACAGGTGGCGGAGGGCTTCGCCGGTGACCATGCGGCCGGATTTCGCGGTCGGCGTGTCTGGGGTCGAGAAGCGCCACAGGACGTCGGAAGGGCTCGTTTGGTCGAGGCCGCTCGCGATGTCAGTGAGGCCGGTGAGGCCTTCGGTGGCGTTACTGCGCAGGGCGAGGCGCTTAGCTTCGACGCCGATGCGCACGAGGCTGGTCCAGGCGAAGGCGTCGTGGCGGCCGCTGCGGCGCGAAAGGGCGGCATTGCCGAAAGTCTGATTGTCGAACTCGACCATCGTGGGGATGGGACCGGAGTGGACGTCCACGGGGTTTGAGAGGTCGCGCAGACGAAGCGGCACGGCGCTGCGGGCAACCATGGAGATGTCGGGATCGCGGCTCTGGCTGCGTGGGATCAGCAGGGCGGTGGTTTGCGCGGCGCCGAAGTCGATCACGAGGTCGAGGCCAGTGATCGCGGTGGGCAGGGTCTTGGAAATGCTGTCGACGAAGCGAATCTGGGGGGGGGTCGCTGCCCGCTTCAAGATTTTTAGGAAGGTCAGGTAGCGGGCGATGTGGGCGAGAGAGAAGCCCTCGTCCGGGGTGGGGGTGGTTGTAAAACCAGCCTCGTCGAAGTCGGTGAGGGCCGCAGCCGACGTGTGGGCGCGGCAGATGTCGCGGACCCAGGTGTCGATCCAGCTTTGACTGAGGTAGTCCGACAGCTCTTCGGGGGCGTCGGCCAGCATGAAGGTCGAGGCAAACAGCGCGTCATCGGAGTTGGGTGCGAGGTAAGGCGTCTGGTCGGCGCGGCTGCGCATATCGAGCCGGGTGTCGAAGGCGAACACCACCTGGAGGCGGTCGGCACCGCGCAAGCCTTCTGGGGGTCTGGCAACGAAAACGCGGGCCCAGTTTGACGGGCCAGAGTCGTAGCGCAACTGGCCGGCATCGCTGCGGCCGAGGTAGCGCAGGAAGGGAATCGGGACCCAGGTGTCGAGGAAGGGTTCGAGGGCTTCGAGGCCGGTGAACGATAGAGTTTGCGATGGTCCAAGCGGTTTGAAGGTCAACGGGTGCCAAATCGTGCCGTCGGAAGCGGCATCGTTCGCCAGGGGCAGCAGTACGCGGCGGGCACCGCTGGTGGTTTCGATTTCGTCTTCGGTAAACCAGGCGCGCAGCATCGGCAGGTGGGCGGCTTCCATCGCGGCGTCGATAAACTGAAGGCCGGACGCTGGCACGAGGCGGCAGACGCGATCAAACACGCGGCCTTGGCCGTCAGGCGCACCTGATGGCTCGGGCGCGATCGAATTCAGCGCAGCCGTTGTCATATTTATACTCGCGGCCCCCAATTGCCTCACCGCAAAAAACGGTGGACCCCCCCAGTCACCCCAGCGATCTGCCGTTTTTCAGGCTAAACCGCTCTAATCGTTAACACAGCAAGAACCCAACTTAGCAACATAAAACACGCTTAGGCACACATGCCTCAGTGACCAACGTATACAACGTGCGGGTGTTTTTTGGGAACAGTGGAACGCGAATAGCATGAATGAACGAAAGCTCCGATCACGGTGTGGGTCCAGCTTGTGGGGGATGTCTCTCATTTTCGTGCTGATAGGCGTTCAATGAGTTGCCGGTGTCCGTTGGAAGCTAGCCCATCGAGGCAGCGCTCGCCAAGCGTGCACCCGCAATCACGCAATAGATCTGTTCCCGCCAGAGCATTTGACGCCGGGGCCTGCTTGCGCAATAGGCTGGGGCTTAGCAAGCTATCGGGCGAATGGCTGAACAGTCTGGGGCAAAAGCATGCGGGATTGTGTAAGCCGACGGTGGGTGTTGGGGGCGGGGCTCGGGTTGGGTCTTGGTGCGGGTTTGCCGGGATTTGTGTCGCGGGCACTGGCAGGTGAGGGTGGGCCTGCGCTGCTGGGTGAGACGCTGCCGTTTTCGTTTGACGTGCTGAAAGCCAAAGCCAAGGCGTTGTCTGCGTCGCCGTGGGCCAAAGTCGAGCCGGTGGCAGCCGATGTTCTGCACCAGATCGATTACGACCGGTATCAGGAGATCAAGTTTCACGCCGAGGCCAGTCTGCGGCTGGGGCGGGATAGCCGCTCACCGGTGCAATTGTTCCATTTGGGGCAGTTGTTTATGGAGCCGGTGAAGATCCACAGGGTCGAAGGCGGGATTTCGCGGGAGGTTTTGTACAGTCCAGGACTGTTTGACGCGCCGAGCGGGCATCCGGCGCGGGTGCTGGGAAATGATACCGGGTTTGCCGGATTCCGGGTGATGGCCAATGATCTGAAAACGGATTGGATGGCGTTCCTGGGCGCGTCGTATTTCCGGACGTCGGGGCCATACAATCAATATGGGTTGTCGGCGCGCGGGCTGGCGATCGGGACTGGGTTGTCGGCACCCGAGGAGTTTCCGCGTTTCACGCAGTTCTGGCTGGAGGGCGGCGAGGCGGGGCGGGCGCCGGTGACGATCTATGCGTTGCTGGATGGTCCATCTGTTACCGGCGCTTACAAGATGGTGACGGAGCGGCTGACGGATACGCACGACATTCACCGCGTGATTATGGATATCGAGTTGGAGCTGTATCCGCGGGTCGACGTGGAGCGGGTCGGAATTGCGCCGTTTTCAAGCATGTTCTGGTATGGCGAGGGGAGCCGGAAGCGCGCTGCCGACTGGCGTCCGGAAATCCACGATAGCGATGGGCTTGCGATCCACACCGGATCGGGTGAGCGGATTTGGCGGCCGATTTACAATCCAAGCCGGGTGATGACGTCGGCGTTCGTCGACCGGGACGTGCGCGGGTTTGGGCTGCTGCAGCGCGACCGGGATTTCGTGCACTATCTCGATGACGGGGTGTTTTACGAGCGGCGGCCATCCGTATGGGTCGAGCCGCAGGGCGGGTGGGGCGAGGGCAGCGTGCATCTCGTCGAGATCCCAACGGACGATGAGACGAGCGATAATATTGTTGCGTACTGGTGCCCCAAGGATGGGCTCAAGGCGGGACGGCCGGCAAATTTCCGCTACAAGCTGTCGTGGCTCGATGACATTGCGTTTCCCGAGATTCTGGGGCGGGCGACGGCGACTTGGACGGGGATGGGCGGACGCCCTGGCGTCAAGCGGCCAGACGGCGTGCGCAAGTATGTGATTGATTGGCAGGGGCCGGTGTTTGCGGGGCTAGGCCGTGAGGATGGCGTTGAACTCGTCGTAACGGCGTCGCGCGGGGTGGTGTCTAACGCTTATAGTCATCCGGTGGTCGATCAGCGGGAGCGGTGGCGCAGCTTGTTCGATATCGAGGCGTCGGGCAGCGAGCCGGTCGATATGCGCGCGTACCTGCGGCGCAAGGGGACGGCGCTGAGCGAGACTTGGATCGCGCAGTATTTTCCGGGGGAGTGAAGGGAAGGCGAAGGGCTTTGCCCTTCGATCCCTGACTTTTTGGTGGTGTTGCTTGCCATCGGCCAATAAAAAAGGCGCTCGATGGGGTCCATCAAGCGCCTTTGTTTTCAGTCAGAAAGCAAGCCGATTATTGCTTGTTTGCAGGGGCAGCGTCCTTAGGGCCTGAAAGTTCCTTGGCTTTATCGACGGCGGCCTTGGTGCCTTCCTTCGCTTTGTCGACGGCGGCTTTGGTTGCTTCCTTGGCCTTGTCCATGGCGGGACCGGCGGCATCCTTGGCTTTGCCGGCAGCGTCCTTGGCGGTTTCGGAGGATTTATCTTTCAGTTCCATCGCCTTGTCCTTGGCCTTTTCGACCAGCGACTTGGGCGGGGCAACGCGCTCATATGCCGTCAGCGCGCCCAAGACTTCCTTGGTGGCGCTGGGCAGCGTGATGACCTTCTTGCCATCGACGGACGAGAACTCCAGCGCGCGATAACGGACGGCGACTTTCTTTTCGCCAGCGCCGAGGAAGCCGCCAACGCCCATGATGACGCCGACAACCTTGTTATCATCGCCGACGATTACGTCTTCGATGTCGCCGATGATTTTGCCTTCCTTGTTCTTGACCGGCTGACCGATCAGGCGGTCTTTGATGAGGAACTGGGTGGGCTTCTGCTTCTTCCAATAGTCGGCGGGGATGTCGACCTTCTTGGCCTCGGTCTTGGCCGCTTCCGGCTTGGTTTGAGCGACTGCTGGCCCTGTGAGGGTGAGGGTCGCAGCAGCCAGTGCTGCAAGAATCAGTTTGTTCATGGAGTAGCCCCTTTAGAAGGCAGCACTTTGGTGCCACCAGACAAAAATCGTGAGCCGTCAGGCGTTCAGGCCCCGGTACATCGTGAGGTAATGCGCGGGGATGACAGTAACAAGGCGGTAAAATGAGCAAATTGACAGGTTCGGGCGCTGGGCGGCGTCAAAGCTGGGGATAGATTGTTGCTGGCGGGGGGCTTGGCGGGGTATGGTCGCTGCTCAGAACTCGCGTGGCGCGCCGTGAAAACGGTAGAGCGCCGCGTATGCCGTTGATTTCGCGTTACCCAATCCACGCGTCATGAGAAGAAAGACACAGACCCTTGGCTGACAATAGCAACGGCAAGAAAAAGGGCGGTCCTGCGGAACCGCCGCGGCAGCCCGAAGACATCCGTCCGGTTCAGATCAGCCACGAGATGCAGACGAGCTATCTCGAATACGCGATGAGCGTGATCGTCAGCCGTGCGCTGCCAGACGTGCGCGACGGCTTGAAACCGGTGCACCGGCGCATCCTGTACTCGATGCAGGAACTCGGGCTCGACTGGAACAAAAAGTATATGAAGTGCGCCCGCGTCGTGGGTGAGGCAATGGGTAAGTACCACCCGCACGGCAACCTCGCGATTTACGACGCTCTGGTTCGCATGGCGCAGGACTTCTCGATGAGCCTGCCACTGGTCGATGGTCAGGGGAACTTCGGGTCGGTCGACGGCGATCCGGCGGCCGCCGAGCGTTACACCGAGTGTCGTCTCGCCAAAGTGGCGCAGTCGCTGCTGGACGATCTCGACAAAGATACGATCGACTTCAAGGAAAACTACGACGGCTCGCTGCAAGAACCTATCGTTCTACCGGCGAAGTATCCCAACCTGCTGGTCAACGGGGCGGGTGGGATCGCGGTTGGGATGGCGACGAATATTCCGCCCCACAATCTGGGCGAAGTGATCGACGCGTGCATGGCGACGCTGGATAATCCTGCGATCTCCATTGATGAGCTATGCGCGATCGTGCAGGGGCCGGACTTCCCGACAGGGGCGATGATCCTGGGGCGCGGCGGTATTCTCAATGCCTATCACAAGGGTCGCGGCTCGATCATCATGCGGGCCAGGGTCGAGGTTGAGGAGATCCGTAAGGATCGCGAGGCGCTGATCGTTACCGCCATTCCCTATCAGGTGAACAAGAAGACGCTGATCGAAAAGATCGCCGATCTGATCCGGGAAAAGCGGATCGAGGGCATCGCCGATCTATGGGACGAGACAAACCGCGAAGGCATGCGGATCGTCATCGAACTGAAGCGGGACGCGCAGTCGGACGTGGTGCTGAACCAGCTCTACCGGCTGTCGGATTTGCAGACGACGTTTGGCGCGAACATGCTCGCCATCAACGGCGGGCGGCCCGAGCAGTTGAACCTCAAGGATTTCATCACGGCGTTTACGGCGTTCCGTGAGGAAGTCGTGACGCGGCGGACGAAGTTCCTGTTGGGCAAGGCGCGCGACCGTGCGCACGTGCTGGTCGGCTTGGCGATTGCGGTTGCCAACATCGATGAAGTGATCCGGGTGATCCGGACTTCGCCGACACCGGCGGAGGCCAAAGAGCATCTGATGGGCCGCGACTGGCCCGCCAAGGATATGGCGCCGCTGATCGAGTTGATTGCCGATCCCAAGCACCGGCTCAATGCGGACGGGTCGTACCGTCTGTCGGAAGAGCAGGCGAAAGCGATTCTTGAGCTGCGTCTGGCCCGCTTGACGGCGCTGGGCCGCGATGAAATCGGCGACGAGTTGAAAAAACTCGCCGAGGAAATCAAAGATTATCTGGCAATCCTGTCGTCGCGGGTGCGGATCATCGACATCATCAAGAGCGAGTTGTCGGGCATCCGCTCGGAGTTTGCCGTCGACCGGCGCACCGAGATCATGGAAATGGATGGCGACCTCGACGACGAGGACCTCATTCAACGCGAAGAGTGCGTCGTCACCGTTTCGCACAAGGGCTACATCAAGCGCGTGCCGCTTTCGACCTACCGGGCGCAGCGGCGTGGCGGCAAGGGCCGGTCTGGCGTAACGATGCGGGACGAAGATTTCGTCACGCAGATCTTCTCAGCCTCCACGCACACTCCGGTGCTGTTCTTCTCGTCGCGCGGCATGTGTTACCGGATGAAGGTCTGGCGGTTGCCGGCCGGGGGGCCGCAGAGCCAGGGTAAGGCGCTCATCAATTTGCTGCCGTTGCAGCCGGGCGAGCGGATCACGTCGATCCTTGGATTGCCGGAAGATGCCTCGACGTATGGCGCGCTGGAGCTGATGTTTGCGACGAAGTCGGGCAATGTCCGGCGGAACGCGCTGGCGGATTTCGAGAGCATCAATCGCAATGGCAAGATCGCGATGAAGCTTGACGAGGGCGATGCTATTGTTGCCGTCGCGGTGGCGACGAACGAGGACGACGTTGCGTTCACGACCGCGCTGGGCAAGTGCGTGCGCTTCCTCATCAAGGACGAAGTACGGTTGTTCAAGGGGCGCGATAGCGACGGCGTGCGCGCGATCCGGTTGGACGAAGGCGACAGCGTCATTTCGATGGCGATTTTGAAACATGTCGAGGCGACGGCACCTGAGCGTGCGGCGTATCTCAAGCATGCTACCGCCTTGCGCCGGGCGCAGAATGCGGAAGCGCAAGCTGGTGACGAGGCGTCTGAGCCGGTGGCCGTGGCAGCGGACGCCGACGAGGAAAGCGATGCAGCCGTCGAGTTGACGGCGGAGCGGATTGCCGAACTGGCCGCGAACGAGGAGTTCGTGCTGACGGTGTCTGAGCGCGGTTTTGGCAAGCGGTCGTCGTCGTATGAATACCGGACCAGTGGGCGCGGCGGTAAAGGCATCGTTGCCATGGTCGTGAATGATCGCAACGGGCCGCTGATTGCGTCGTTCCCGATCCTGCCAACGGATCAGATCATGCTGGTTACCGATGGCGGGCAGCTGATCCGGTGTCCCGTGCACGACGTGCGAATCGCCGGGCGCAACACCCAGGGCGTGCGCATCTTCAAAACCGACAGCACGGAAAAGGTCGTCTCGGTCGAACGCATCTCCGAAGTCGGCGGCGACGAGGGCGAGGGCGAGGGCGAGGCAGGCGATGGTGCCGGTGAGGGTGAGCCCAGCGGCGAGTGACGTTAAGGAAGTGAAGGCCAGGGGTGCTCTCATTCGCACTCAGATAAGGCGCGCCCTGCCCCCTCTCCCCCTGGGGAGAGGGTTGGGGTGAGGGGCTTGCTCGCAAGCGAAGGCACCCCTCATCTGCCCTTCGGGCATCTTCTCCCCAGGGGGAGAAGAAAGAAGTCGTTTTTCTAGGTCGTAAGCGGTGAACGGGCTAGAGGGGACGCAATATGAATGTTCCGAATTCCATTAAAGGCGTGATCATCGCTCTCTTGGTTGACTATGTGGCGAAGAAAGGTCCAATCCTCATACAGATATTTGAGGGTTTTGTTGCCAATGCCTCGAAAGAGCTGTCAGAGCGATGGAAGGGGCGAGATGATCAGAGCCAAAAGAGCCTGACTACCCAGCTCTGTCCGTAATCGCTCCCCCCACTCCATGGCCGGGCTTGACCCGGCCATCCAGCGTCACAAGCTGTGAACTTCGAGGTTGGAACTCCTGGATGGTCGCCTCGGAGGGCGACCATGGAGTAAAAAATGGTACTTGCGGACGAGGCTGGGTAATCAGGCAAAAGAGTGCGCAAAAACTTGTTCAGGATGTGCGGCAAACGGGCAATGAAGAATTGCTTGGGCGTTTGGAAGACTTTGTGAGACTTGTGGACGAACAAAGGCAAGTTGAAAGGGCTGAAACGAAGAACGCGATTCTTGACTTGGAAGCCAGAATCGAGCGCATTTTGAAACAGGGTATCGAAGCACTACCCACATCGCTCGTGGAGACGGATATGCAGCTAACCGAGCATGTGAAATTGTTTCCCTAATCAAACAATGGGTGAGACCGTGACTAAGCCGGATGAGCAAACCTCTGACAGGGCGAACCGGTATCCGTGGCCGCCGATACTTTACGTGGTGGCGGTGGTGCTAGCCTATGGCTTGGAACGGGTGTGGCCGTTGCCACTGGCTTATGACGGGCTGAAGTGGCCGGGGGTGCTGGCGGCGATTGGTGGGCTAGGTATTGCGATTGCGGGGGCGGGGTACTTCCGCACGATTGGGACGCCGATTGACCCCACGGGTTCGGCCAAGCATCTGGCGACCGGCGGGATTTACAAGTTTACGCGCAACCCGATGTATCTGGGCGGGGTGATCTTGTTCACCGGTCTGGCGCTCGCGTTCCGGTCAGGCTGGCTTCTTGCTCTGGTGCCGCTGATTGCAGTTGGCTTGCACAAGCTCGCCATCGAGCCCGAGGAAGCTTATCTCACGCGGCGGTTTGGAGATGGGTATGCCGCGTATTGCGCGAAGGTCCGGCGCTGGATTTAGGCAGTCGCGCCCCCATTGCACCCTGAACAGATGTTCATGGATTTTCACCAATCCGCCTACTTCGCGCTTCACTTGCGACATGTTGAATCCATACGAGGGACATTGAAGGTTTCCCTTTCGTAAGGTTGGCTCATGTCTGTTTTGTCGGATGCAACGTCTCTACACTCAGGCAAACGGCGGCCATTAGGCGATGAGCCCGATCAGGGTTGGGGCGAACCCGACAAGCAGGCGCGAGATTGGAAGAAGTTAGCCCTGGTTGTCGGGCTTGGCGTGCTGTCTTGGGTTGCGACCTATGTCGGGATGCTTGAGCTGATCGAAGCCAACATGGGCGAACTGCCGCTCGTGCATAAGATCATCATCGGGTTTTCGGTGGCGATGCTGATGACGATGGTGGTGTGGCTGCTGGACGAGATGTTCAAGCCTAACCCATTCATTACCAAGATGTTTTATGCGTTTGGTTATCTATTTCTCACGATCATTTCAGTGGGCTTCGGGTTCGGGTTTTACTGGAAGGTACTCGAGTCGCGGTCGGAAGCGTCGCGCTCGGCCGAAGGGGCGGTGACGCAGGTTCAAGGCTCGCTGGTGGCGGCGTCCACGCGGCTGGATCAGCTGCAGGCGACGCTTGACCAGTTGACGGCGGTTTCGACGCAAAAGGCGCAGACGGAGAAGGCCAGCGGGACGTCGTGCCCCAACTCCAAGCCGGGCGATGGTCCGCGCCGGAAGATGCGTGAGGACGATGCCGCGCGGTTTTCATTTGCGGCCGATTTCGTGAAGGGCCGCGCGAATGTGGTTAAGACCGAGATGGGGGCGCTCGATGTGGATTTGGCCAAAATCGTGACCGACGACAGGTCGACGATTGATGCCAAGACGGGTACGCGCAACGCTTTCATGCAGAGCCTGGGACGCAAGCTCGACAATACGGTGACGGGTTTCAACGCATTCCGGACCGACCCGCAATTGAAGCAGATCAAGACGGATTTGGCGGAGCGTGCCGAGAAGGCGTCGTTCCCCGATACGCAGGGCAAAACCTATTCGTGCCCCGATCCGCAGTTGCAGACAGCGTTGCGTGGCGTTGTGCGGGCCATCGAACAGTTGCCGGAATTGGAAAAGCCCAAGATTGCAGCCGTCGAAGGGTCGGAGGCGACGATTGAAGCGTTCCGACGGTTGACGGCGTCGTTTTATGGCGTGTTGTCGTTCAAGCTGCCGCCGTCGGCGGACGAACTGCGCGATTTGCAAAAGAAGGCCGTTCAGTCGGTGGAAGCGACTTCGGCCAGCACGAAGCATAGTTTGAATGAGCAGCCGGGGTTATCGAAACGCGACTATGTGCCGTTGGCGATCGCGGTGTTCGTGGACTTGTGTCTGTTGCTCGTGTCGAT
>JANOVN010000263.1:0-16273 GCA_031417455.1 Hyphomicrobiaceae bacterium
CCGTTTATGAATTCGAAAGGCACGAGCGATACCAGAAGACCGGCGGGGGCAAGTACTTCGTTGATCGAGAAAACCATGCCGCCTCACGAAAGCGGATCACAAAAGCCCAGCCCAGCAACGCCTGCATCCGCGGTCGAGATCGGCTTGACGGCGGCTATTCTGGCGGTGCGCGACAACGAGCCGATGGTCCTGGTCGTGCGCGATAAAGCGTCCAACAGTGACGCGCTGCCGTTTGGGCCGTTTTCGCCGCTCAATCATCGCACGCTCGATATCGGGTTAAGGGCTGGCGTTGCAGCGCAGACTGGGCTCGATTTGGGGTATGTCGAGCAGTTATACACGTTCGGCGACCGGGGACGGCATGCGCAGCCCGGCGATACAGGGCCGCATGTGGTTTCCATCGGTTATCTCGCGTTGCGGCAGGACTGCGAGGAGCTTGGCGACCGCAATCATTGGCGGAGCTGGTACCAATATTTTCCTTGGGAAGACCGGCGGAACGGGCCTGTCGAGGCGCTGGCTCACGACATTATTCCGCGACTGAACGCTTGGGCGCGGGCACCGGTTGATCCACTTGGGCCGGTGCGCCCCATCGGGCGGGCCGAGCGGGTGCGGATGTGCTTTGGCACCGACGGTGGCAGTTCACCCAAAGGCAGTACACCCAAAGGCAGTACTTGGGACGACGAAAAGGTGCTCGAACGCTACGAGCTTTTGTATGAGGCCGGACTTGCAGCGGAGGCCCAGCGCGACGGGCGGTTGACGCTCGACGCAGGGCGGATGCCCATCGGGGTTGGGATGCAGTACGATCACCGGCGGGTGCTCGCGACGGCGATTGGACGCATCCGGGGAAAGATCAAATATCGCCCCGTGATCTTCGAGCTGCTGCCGGACGAATTCACGTTGTATGAGCTGCAACGGACGGTCGAAGCGATCCTTGGACCGCATCTGCACAAGCAGAATTTCCGCCGTTTGGTCGAAAGCGGCGGCCTTGTCGAGCCGACCGGGATCGTCAAAACGGCGACTGGCGGGCGGCCTGCCAAGCTTTACCGATTCCGGCGCGACGTGCTGCTGGAGCGGCCTTCGCCCGGCGTCCGGGTGAAGCCGGGGCGGATATAAAGTTGGCCGGCGAGACTGGCACTATTCTGCAACACGCTCGATAAAGTTCTTACCTGAACCGCCTCCGCGCTAGGCAAGCCGCCTTCCGTCACTCTACGCTATGAAGAATAAATCATTGCGTGGGTTGGGGGACTGGTATGCGTTTTTCTACGGCTTGCTTAGCGTCGAGCGTGTTTGTATTGACGGTCGTTGCGGCGTCTTCAGTGTTTGCCCAGCGCGTCGTGGTGTTTGGCGATAGCTTGTCGGATACGGGCAATGCGGCACTGGCGACCGGCAACCTTGTACCTGGATCTCCGCTCGGGCGATTCTCCAACGGCAAAGACTGGGTCGACTTTCTGTATGGGCCGACGACGCCGGGACTGTTTACAGGGCAGACGGCTGGAAACGTCGACTACGCTTTGGGCGGCGCGTTTACGGGTGCCATTGGAGCGTTCGGCAACGTCGGGACGCTGAGCAATCCGGCTTTTCCCAACATCAGCATAGCCAACGAAATCGCGATATTCGCGGGTAACGGCGGCACGATCGGCGCAAAAGACACCGTGACGCTGTGGGGCGGGGCAAACAACTTCTTCTTCTTCTCCGCGACGACGCCACCGGCCAGCATCAACACGACCACCATCGGTGCCAGCGCGGTTGGTGCTGCGACGAGTCAGATCAATAATGCGGCGGCGCTGGTTGGTCCCGCGTTTGGTGCCAAGACCCTGATCGTACTGAACTTGCCGGACCTTGGCAGCACGCCATCCGCCATCTCTTCGGGCGCTGCTGCTGTTTCGGCCGCGAGCTTTTTTACGACCACATTCAATTCGGCGCTATCAACAGGGTTGAGCACGGTTGCCGCGTCGGCACCAGGCGTGAATATCATCCAGGCCGATATTGCGGCCTTGTTTAGGGTGGTGATTGGACAGGCTTCGACGTTTGGCTTCACCAATACGACCGGGTTCTGCGGCTTCAATGGCGGGGCGGCTTGCAAGGGCTTTGTGTTTGCAGACTCGGTGCATCCAACGGAGGCTGCCTACGCACTGGTCGCGGCTTATGTCGGACTACTGTCGAACACGGCGCCGGCGCTTCAACAGACGTCGCGGCTTGGCGAGACTGGACTTTATGTCAACGAGATCGTGACGAACCAGGTGTTCGACCGGATGTCGGCGTTCGTCTCGGGGACGTATGCGGATCGCAATGGGCCGTTTGCGGAAATCATCGGCTCGTTTGGCACCTATGACGGGTCTGGCAGCACACCGGGCCTCCGCATGCATGTGGGCGGTGTGCGGGCTGGTCTCGACAAGAAGTCTGGAGCAACGCTCACGGGCGGGTCGGTCACAATGCTCGCCGGTGCAGTCTCGACGGGTTCGACCAAGAGCGACATTACCTCATACCGCGCCGACGTCTATTCGACCGCGCTATATGGGAACGCCTACATCAGCGCGGACGCTGGTATTTCGAGCATTTCGCTGGACGGCATCTCGCGTCAAACCGGGTTCCCGACCGTCAATGCTGCCGGTTCTACGGGCGGGTATGTCGCCAGCGTGGCGGCGGAAGCTGGCTATGTGGCGACGATGGGCGCGTTCACGATCATCCCATCGGCCCGGCTGACGTATTTCCATTCGAAGATCGACGGTTATTCGGAATCGGCTGATTTCCTTGCGATGTCTTACAATGATCGCGAAACCGATGCCGTGCTGGCTGGCGGGAAGGTGCGCGCGGTGACGCCAATCTCAGGGTTTGGCAAAGCGGCGACGGTGTTTGGTGAAATCGGTTACGAAGGCTTCATCTCAACGAGCACCAATAAACTTACCGGGCAACTCGTGAACAACACGGCGCTGCCGACGACGGTCAGCGTTGGCAATCCAACGGGACCCGGCGTCGTGGGCAAGGTCGGTATGTCGAGCCAGATCTCGGAAGGCACGTACCTCGACTTCCACTATGGCCTCTCGGTTCATGATAGCGGCGGCGAGACACACGCTGGCGATATCAGGTTGAAGGCGACGTACTGAAGGGCTTTCAGGTCAGTTTCTTTAACCGCGGCTGGCATTAGGTTGCCGGTCGCGGTTTTGCGTTGAGCGGTCGACGGCATGCCAACAGACGGCATTTATTTTCCTGATTGCCCAGCCGCATCCGTAGGCCAAATTTTCACTCCATGGCCGCCCGTCTCGGCCTAGGGCCGAGCTACGCTCGGGGGAGGCGGCCATCCAGGAGTATCAGGCTCAGAATTCACCGCTCGCGGCCCTGGATGGCCGGGTCAAGCCCGGCCATGGAGTGGGGGTGGAGCGCTAACGGACAGAGCTGGGCAATCAGGTTTATTTTTGTGTGTTCGCCCCCTAGCCAGGAGGGATGCGCGATCTTATTATACACTTTGAGTGCTCAGCTTGAGCATAACTCAAACCGGGAGATCGGCGATGATGATCGACCTTAGTGTTCCCAAGTCGCTGGCGTCGAATTCAAGCAAGCCGGGATTGGGGGTTGCGGGTCCGAACGGCCACGCAGTCGCGGGTGCAAAGGCTTTGGCCAAGCGCGAACTTCCACCGTTCAGCGCTGCAATGGCGCGCGAAATGGAGCCGCTGTATGCCAAGGTGAGTGGCGTCATCACGCCGATGGAGTGGCCTGCCTACGCGCCGCTGATCCGCGAAATCAACCAGATCAAAAAAGAGCGCAACGCCGTTATCCTGGCGCACAATTACATGACGCCTGAGATCTTCCATGGCGTGTCGGATTTCCGCGGCGACAGCTTGCAGCTTGCCAAGGAAGCGGCGGCTACGAAGGCAAGCGTCATCGTTCAGGCCGGCGTGCACTTCATGGCGGAGACGTCGAAGCTCTTGTCTCCCGACAAGACGGTGCTGATCCCCGACATGCGGGCCGGGTGCTCGCTGGCGGCGTCGATTACTGCGGAAGACGTGCGCATGTTGCGGGCGGCGTATCCGGGCGTGCCGATCGTGACGTATGTGAACACGAGCGCGGCGGTGAAGGCCGAGTGCGATATCACTTGCACGTCGTCGAACGCGGTTGCCGTGGTCGAGAGCCTTGGTGCCAAGCGCGTGCTGCTGATCCCGGATCAGTATCTGTCGAAGTACGTGCAGACCAAAACCAAGGTCGAGATCATCGCTTGGAAAGGCTCGTGCGAGGTGCATGAGCGCTTCACTGCCGAGGAACTGGAAGTATTCCGCAAGCAGGATCCGGGCACGAAAATCATCGCGCATCCCGAGTGCCCGCCGGATGTGATCGCGGCTGCCGACTTCACCGGCTCGACGAAAGCGATGATCGATTGGGTCAAAACCAACCGGCCCAAGAAAGTCGTACTCGTTACTGAATGTTCGATGGCGTCGAATGTCGCCGTCGAGGTGCCCGATGTCGAGTTCGTGCGGCCGTGCAATCTATGCCCGCACATGAAGCGGATCAGTCTGGAAAACATCTATGACAGCCTCGTGCACATGCAGTACGAGGTGACGGTCGACCCTGAAGTCGCTGCGAAGGCCCGGCGTGCGGTCGAGCGGATGGTCAATCTGCCGGTCTGATCGAGGTTCATCACGATCTCCAGGGCCAGGGACTTTTCCTTGGCCCGCCTTCTTCTGGCCCGTTTTCTCAAGGCAAACGCAATGGCCTCACCATTTCACAGCGCGAGCGGCGACCCCGGTCCTGGGCCGATCGTTATTGTGGGGGCGGGGCTCGCTGGCCTTTACACCGCGCTCAAACTCGCCCCGTTACCCGTGACAGTGATCGCCGCTGCACCCATGGGCGAGGGCGCTTCCAGTATCTGGGCGCAAGGCGGCGTTGCGGCGGCGGTCGGCGAGGGCGACACGGCGGAAGCGCATGCGGCCGACACCATCGCTGCGGGCGCTGGCATCGTCGACGCCGATATTGCAATCACCATCGCGTCGGAAGGCCGAGCGCGGATTCTGGATTTGAGCGACTACGGCGTGCCGTTCGACCGGGGCAACGGCGGGGCTTACGTGCTGTCGCGGGAAGCGGCGCACAACGCGAACCGTGTGGTGCGGGTATCAGGCGACCGGGCCGGGTTTGCGATCATGCACGCCCTCATTGCGCGCGTGCGGGCGACGCCGAGCATCCGGTTGCTAGAGGGGTATTCGGCGGTTGGGCTCGTGGTGACCGAAGGCCGGATCAGCGGGGTGCGCCTGATCAAGAGCAAGCCGGGGCATCAGATCGTCATCAAAACGCTCGATGCAGGCGCGGTTGTGCTGGCGACGGGCGGGGTCGGATCGCTCTACGCCGTGACAACCAACCCGACCATGGCGCGCGGCGAGTCGATTGCGTTTGCGGCGCGGGCCGGAGCCGTGATCGCGGACGCGGAGTTCGTGCAGTTTCACCCGACAGCGCTCGATGTCGGAATCGATCCGGCACCGCTTGCAACCGAAGCGCTGCGCGGGGAGGGGGCCACACTCGTCAACCGGCTTGGCGAGCGCTTCATGCTGGCAATCGATCCGCGTGCCGAACTATCGCCGCGCGATATCGTGGCGCGCGGGGTGTTTGCCGAGATCAAAGCCGGACGCGGGGCCTATCTGGATTGCCGGACCGAACCGGGCGCTCGCTTGGCCGAGGCATTCCCGACGGTCTACGCGTTCTGCAAGGAAGCAGGGCTTGATCCCGAGCAAGATCTTTTGCCCGTCGCACCGGCTGCGCATTATCACATGGGCGGCGTTGCGACCGACGTGAACGGGCGGACGAGTGTCGCCGGGTTGTGGGCCGCCGGTGAGGTTGCATCGACCGGGCTGCATGGGGCGAACCGGCTTGCGTCGAACTCGCTGCTTGAGGCGGTGGTGGTCGGTGACCGGGTGGCGGCGGATATCAGAACGCGCAAGCGGACGGTTTCAGATCCGGTTGCAATGCCGCTCAAGGCGGATGCGCCGTTCGATGTCGATCAGGATCACAGGAGCGATGCGCTGTTGCGGCTGCGCGCGACACTATCGGAACATGTGGGCGTTATTCGCGAGGCGGACGGGTTGGCGATGGCACTATCGGTCATCGGCGATATTGAAGCAAAGGCTGGCAGCGATATTGTTCTGGCCAACATGGCGTTGACGGCGCGGCTGATTACGTCTGGTGCGCTTGGGCGGCACGAAAGCCGGGGCGGGCACTGGCGGGCCGATTTTCCGTTTGCCGATCCGGATTTGGCGGTGCGGAGTTTCGTGCGGGTTGGTGGGGATGGGCGGATCGAGCCGCTTGTGGTCAAGCCGAAGTCGCGGCGCAACCCTCACCCGGTGCTGGGGGCGGTTAGGGTTTGATGGGTCGGAGCGTTCTGTGGTGAATTGTTCGCTTCGCGAGTAGGGCTATCGCCCTACAACCCATCTGAGGGGTGACCCCTCAGACTCCCCTCTTTTTGGGCCGAAGGCAAGTTTCGCTTAATCATTTAGCTAGAGATCGCCGATGAAGTCGTCTTCTTTAACAGCTGCTTTGCCTCATGGGTTGATTGTGCGGGCGGTGGCGGATGCGTTGGCCGAGGACTTGGGATTGGCTGGCGATATCACGACGGATGCGACGGTGCCTGAGGGCGCGATGGCGCGGGCTACGTTCGCGGCGAGGAAGCCGGGGGTGATTTCGGGGCTCGCCGTGGCGGCGGAGGCGTTTGCCGCGCTCGATGCACGGGTGGTGTTCGAGCCGGTTGTGCGGGATGGCGACACGGTCAACGCCGGGACCGTCGTTGCC
Organism: Hyphomicrobiaceae bacterium; assembly: GCA_031417455.1. GTDB lineage: Bacteria > Pseudomonadota > Alphaproteobacteria > Rhizobiales > Hyphomicrobiaceae > JANXVY01. Next base: position 6,763 of record JANOVN010000263.1, read on the forward strand.
AGGGTGCATGGACCGGCGCGCGGTATTCTCACCGGTGAGCGGGTGGCGCTCAACTTCATGGGGCGGATGAGCGGGATTGCGACGCTGACGCGGGCCTATGTGGATGCGATTGCCGGCATGAAGGCGGTCATCGTCGATACGCGCAAGACCACGCCGGGGCTGCGGGCGTTCGAGAAGTACGCGGTGCGATGCGGCGGGGGGATGAACCATCGCGTCGGGCTGTTCGATGCGATTTTGATAAAGGACAATCATATCGTGGCGGCGGGGGGATTGGCTGCGGCGATTGCCGGGGCGCGAGCGCGGGCGGGGCATCTCGTCAAGATCGAGGTCGAGGTCGATACGCTGGCGCAGCTCGATGAAGTGATGGCGCACAAGGTCGATGTGGTGTTGCTCGATAATATGACACCTGTTCAACTCAAGGCGGCGGTGCAGCGCGTGGCGGGATCGATGCTGACGGAGGCATCGGGCGGCGTGAGCCTGGACAGCGTGCGGGGGATTGCGGAAGCGGGCGTGGATTTGATTTCGGTTGGGGCGCTCACCCATTCCGCGCCGGTGCTGGATCTGGGGTTGGATTTTGAGGGGTAGGGGTGGGGGGATGTTCTCGTTCTGGCGAAGAGCAAAGAGTGACGCTTCAACCGACAGCGGAGCTATATACAAGATATACGATCAATTTTATTGGGACAACGCAAAGTCGCCTGCAATTTTATCTGGAGCTGAATTCGGGAAACTGTTAGATATAACATTGGATAAACGCGAACTGGCGAGCTACAATATGGCTTGCTTTGAAGCAATGATCGTTATGCCCGGTGAGAAGCGAAGAACAGAACACCAAGTCATTAGTGCGGCATACAAAAAGATCAGCAAGCATCTCAAGTCCCTTGATAGTTGCCAGCTTGAGCGCTTATTAAATTGTGAGTGGCAAAACAACTATTTCGACGTGCTCAAGGTTTATCTTGCGATTGTCGAGCACTATGAATCCACTTATAGTTCGATTGAAATACGCGACGCACGCGATTCAACGGACGCACTACTAGTATGTTACCGCGGAAGTCCGTCACATTACGTTCGACGATCTGATCTTTTCCAAATCACGTGCCGACCAGACAACTTCACCGCCTCAATGACCGGAGCCACGTGGAAATTCGATAGACGGCGCGGCAGAATAGTAATCGAAATTGAAGATTCGCAAAACAGCTCTACCTGGATTGGCCTGTCTCACGATCTCAAAACTGCACTTGCGCCACGCCGCAATGCTTAAAACTAGTCAGAATTCACAGATGACGGTGACCGCGTTGCTGGAGTGGCAATACTTTGTCGACGCCAGGGGGAGAGGCGTTATTCGCTTGGGGCGGGCTTTGTTGCTTGGAGTGGGATCGTTGAGAGGCGGAGGCCGAGGGTTTGCATGACTTTTATGACGGTTGCCAGTTCGGGGTGGCCGTCGGAACTCAATGCCTTATAGAGGCTCTCGCGGCCAAGCCCTGACTCCTTGGCAACCTTCGTCATGCCATGAGCCCTCGCCACGACACCAAGCGCGTCCGCAATGAACGCCGGGTCGCCGATTTCAAAGGCTTCTTCCAGATAGGCTGCAATTGCAGCGGGACTATCGAGATAATGGGCCGGATCGAATGGTTTGGTTTTTACCGTCATGGGCTTTTCTCCAAATCAGCCGCCAATGCCTTTGCCTTGGCTATATCTTTTGCTTGCGAGCTCTTTTCACCACCGCACAACAATACGATCAGCACGTCGCCGCGCTGCATGAAGTAGACGCGGTAGCCGGGTCCGTAGTGGATTCGAAGCTCGCTCAAACCGCTACCCACCGGCGAAACGTCGCCAGGATTGCCGAAAGCGAGACGTCTAATCCGAGCTGCGATCTTAGCCTTTGCCCGCTCATCTTTGAGCGCTTGAGCCCAGTCCGAAAATGCTTCGGTTTCGCGGATTTCAATCATTCACAGAGTATCCCATAAGATACAATAATCCTAGCGAAATTTCGCATTTGACGCCTCAATCGTTAGGAAGGGGCGGAAATGGAGAAAACCTACTCCAACTCCTCCTCCGTAAATCTAAAGGCGTCGTGCAGAATTCGCAGGTTTCGGTGACGGTGCCGTTGGTGGAACGAGGCGGCGGAAGACGAAGTCGGCGGCGGCCATATGGGTTGGGGCGACGTGGAAATCGAGAATTTCGGTGAAGGAAAACCCGCGGACGCGCAGGTGCTCAATCAGATCGTGGGGCAAGCAATCTTGCGTGTAGAAGCTGACCTCGGCGACAATGCAGTCAATCGACGGTAGCAGATTTTCAGCCCCGCGCAGGACTTCGAGTTCGTAGCCCTCGGTGTCGATCTTGAGCAGGCAGGGGTGGCGGATGTCTTCTGGCTTTAATACGCCATCGAGGCGGCGGACGGGAACCGTGATCGAGCCGCGTCCACGGTCGGCGACAAAGGAGGACCCGGTGCGCCCCTTGAGAAACAGTTCGGCTGTCGTGTCGGAACTTCCAAGGCCCATTTTATGGAGGCGGCCGCTGCGCTTGGACAGGACATTGCGCTCGACGTGGCCGTGATATTCCGGGACCGGCTCAAATAGGTCAAGGTAGGCATTGGGGAAACGCGCGTAGAGGTCGGGCGAGCCATCGGCCACGCCGACGTCGATGACGTGGGCGAAATCACCGCCGGACATGTTGGCGAAGTTAAGTTTCTTGATCGGCTCGTAGCCCAGCACGCGCACAAAGTCGCCGGATTTGAGCTGGATCTGACGCATCGTCCAGGCCAGCGGCGACTTGAAAAACACGGGCTTCATAGATCACGCTCACATTGATTGTCCCAGCATTTAGCAAGAACGCATTCTGCCGTGAGGATACAAGTGGAAGTTTATTGCGCGGGTGCAAACGTCGCGCAGCCAACTACGGAAATGCGACGGGTTGGGTCGGCTTTGTGAATGCTCTATTCTAACTGGTCGTCCGTAAATCTATACGGCGTGCTGCAGAATTCGCAGGTGATGGTGATGGCGCCATCTGGGTCGTGCATGTCGGCGAGTTGGGCTTTGCCAAAGCTTTTGAGGAAGTTTTCGACAGCGTCGCGGGAGCAGCCGCAGCGCATGGCGATGGGCTGTTCTGCCGATACGGCGACGCCTTCTTCATGAAACAGGCGGTAGAGCAAGCGTTCGGGCGTCAGCGTTGGATCGAGGAGTTCGTGGTCTTCGACAGTGGAGGCGAGGATTTCGACGCGACGCCAGTTTTCGTCGTCATTGCCGAGAACGCGCTCGTCGTCACTCAGAGCAAGTTCGTCGATTGCGCGCGTTCCCGGTCGTTGCTTGCGAGACTGATTCACGTCCTCGTTGTTCGCATAGGGATCGCTCCTCGAACGATCAGGCTCGGCGACCCAATCGGGATTGTCTATGGGTTCGGGCGTTGTATGGCCGCCTTGGGCGGTCAGGTGCTGGACCATCAGACCGCCGGCACGCCAGCGCCATACGCCATTCGCGAAGTGGCGGGCAACGCTCAGGCGGATGAAGGTCGGGAGCTGTTCGGACTGGCGGAAGTATTCGAGCGCTGCCTGGGCGAGGGTGCAATTGTCGAGCGCGACGATGCCTTGGTAGCGCTCCATGTCGCCGCCCGGGTCGATGGTCATGGCGAGGTGGCCAAAGCCTAGGATGGCTGCCTCGGTGGCGGCTCCAGCGGCCTCCAGGGCTTGGAGGCGTTCGGCGTTGAAGCTCGCGTAGCCGCGTATTGTGCCAGCGGTCTGGTAGTTGACGACGATGAAGCCGAGGGGGCCGTCGGATTTGGTTTGTAGGATCAGCTTGCCGTCGAACTTGAGCTGGGCACCAAGCATGGCGGTGAGGGCCAATGCTTGGGCTAGAATTTTGCTCACGGGTTCGGGGTAATCATGGCTGCTCAAGATGTCGTCGACGGCGGGGCCTAACCGCACCACGCGGCCGGAGATGCCGGAAGCGACGGTCTGGAAGGAGATGACGCTATCGTCGGCTGTTGGTGTTGGTGGGCTGGTGGTGGCTGTCATGGGGACTCATACTTGGCCGGGGAGGGGTTTGGGTGAGGGGGCGTTCGGTGGCACAGAAAAGCCCCCTCATCCGCCCTTCGGGCACCTTCTCCCCAGGGGGAGAAGCAAACAAAAACGCGACGCCGCCATGATGTTTCGTTCGAAGTTATGCGTCGCGCAAGTGCTTGATCCAATATACAAAAGATCATCGGCGATAGCAGATCTTAACTTGCGCCGAGGCACCAGGCGAGGATAGCTTTTTGGACGTGGAGGCGGTTTTCGGCTTCGTCGAAGACCACCGATTGGGGGCCGTCGATGACATCGGCTGAAACCTCGTTGCCCCGGTAGGCGGGGAGGCAGTGCATAAAGATAGCGTTGTTGGCCGCGTGCGACATGAGTTCGGCGTCGACCGCGTAGGGGCGCAAGAGCTTCTTGCGCTTGGCGGCGTCGGTCTGGCCCATGGACACCCAGGTGTCGGTGACAACGCAATCGGCGCCTTTCACGGCTGCGACCGGATCGTCCATAATCTCGACGGCACCGTTCTCGGCTCTCACCCAGGCGACGACATCGGGCTCGGGGGCGAGCGTGGGCGGAGTGGCGACGCGGAGCTTACAGCCAAATTTTACCGCGGCATGCATCCAGGATGCGGCGACGTTGTTGCCGTCGCCGACCCAGGCGATGGTGCGGCCTTTGATGGGACCCAGATGTTCCTCAAAGGTCATGATGTCGGCCATGATCTGGCAGGGGTGGCTTTTCTCGGTCAGGCCGTTGATGACGGGAATGGTGGCGTAGTGGGCGAGTTCATCGACGGTTGTCTGCGCGTTGGCGCGGATCATCACGATGTCGATGTAGCGCGAGAGCACGCGGGCGGTGTCGGCGATGCTTTCACCGCGACCCAACTGCAGGTCGGTGTTGTTGAGCGTGATCGATTGACCACCGAGCTGGCGCATGGCGACATCAAACGAAATGCGGGTGCGGGTCGAGGGCTTTTCGAAGATCAGGCCGAGGACGGCGTCTTTCACGTCGGGCGGGCACAGCAGCGACGGAACGCGTTTGCCGGCCTTCTTCATGGCGTGCGCATTGTCGATGATGCGGCGCAGAGTGAGGCCGTCGAGGGAATGAATGTCGATGAAGTGGCGAATGACTTTACGATTGGACATGGCGCTGGAGGCTTTAAGGCCTGCTCCTCATGAGAGGTTTTGAATGCGTTGCGCGGCGGAAACCATGCAATCGCAGGCTTGACTGATTTCGGCGTCGCTGGCTGTCAGCGGCGGGAGAACACGCACGGTATTGTCGGCAGCACCCACCAGCAAAAGATTTTCGGCCAGTGCTGCCTTGACGAAATCGGCGGGCGGGACTTTGAGCTTGAGGCCCATCAGCAGGCCGCGTCCACGGACGCCTTCGACGATGCCGGGGACAGCAGCAGCGACACGGGCAAGCGCCTGATTCAGGCGACCCGCCTTGGCTTGCACGTCTTCGAGGAAACCCGGCTCCAAGATGACATCGAGAACGGCATTGCCGACGGCGGTCGCCAGCGGGTTGCCGCCGAAGGTCGAACCGTGGGTGCCAGCCGTCATGCCTTTGGATGCTTCTTGCGTCGCCAGGAACGCGCCGAGCGGGAAGCCGCCACCGATGCCTTTGGCGATAGCCATGATGTCAGGGGTGATGCCTGCCCATTCGTGGGCGAACAGCTTGCCGGTGCGGCCCATGCCGCTTTGGACTTCGTCCAGGATCAGCAGCAGGCCGTGGCGGTCGCAGAGGTCACGCAGGCCCGCGAGGCATTGGTCGGGGAGGACGCGGACACCGCCTTCACCTTGCAACGGCTCGACCATGATGGCCGCCGTCTCAGCGGTGATGGCTGCTTCGAGCGCTGCATGGTCGCCGAACGGTACGTGATCGAAACCATCGGCGGGCGGGCCGAAGCCTTCGAGGTACTTTGCATTGCCGCCAGCTGAGAGCGTGGCCAGTGTGCGGCCGTGGAAGGCGCCCTCCAGGGTGATGATGCGCCAACGCTGCGGGGCGCCGTTGACGAAATGATAGCGGCGGGCGGTTTTGATCGCGCCTTCGCAGGCTTCCGCGCCGGAATTGCAGAAGAAGACACGGTCGGCGAACGAGGCCGCTACGAGGCGCTCGGCCAAGCGCTCCTGGCCGGCAACTCTATACAGGTTGGACGTGTGCCAGAGGGTGGCGGCCTGCTGCTGGATCGCTTCGACCAAGCGAGGATGGCAATGGCCCAGGGCGTTGACGGCGACGCCGGACGCGAAATCGAGATAGCGCTGGCCGTCGGTCGCGGTCAGCCATGAGCCTGCGCCGCTTGCGAAGACGATGTCTTGGCGGGCATAGGTGGGCATGATCGCAGCCGATGGGCCATGCGCGACCGCAGGTTGGGTCGCACCCCCGGCAGCATCAGGCTTCGAACGCAAGGGTGCTTTCATGCGCCCTCCAGTTAAAAATCAAAAAAGCCGCCCAACGAGGCGGCCCAATCACGAATAGTAACGGTGATAAGCAGCATCGTTCACCCTGTCAACGCAACCGGTAAACGAGACAATCGCCTGTTGCGCGGAGCTTGCAACCGCAACCTGCGACGAATCGATCTGTGGCGGCAAAGCAACTCGTCCCTGTCAACAGTAGAGGTTGGGCTTCACCGCACTTGTCGCACGTTAACTAGGCTGGTTTAATCAAAATGCTCCAGACGCCCTTTGAGTATTGGGCGAGTACTGGTGGCCGTTATCACGCTCCTTGTGAGTAGAGCGGATAGTCGTTTTGTAGTGGGTGTGCCCGGGCGTGTGTATTCGCCCAATATGTGTTGGCGCTGTCCCAAGTTGTGTTCCCGTAGAGTTTTTGTAACCGGCAAAGGTGGAGAGCCTTGCATTGCGCAGTTGTTTGCGCATTCGCCTCTCCAGTCAATGCCCCTGTTTGCGTCTGGTGCGCCCACTGATGGAGCGCGCTCGGTCATGTCTTTTGTAGGGGAGCCACCGAAATGGCCTGGAATGATGAACGCGTCGAGCTGCTGAAAAAGCTTTGGGCTGAAGGGCTCAGCGCGAGCCAGATCGCCGGACGCCTCGGCAGCGTCACCCGCAACGCCGTTATCGGCAAAGTTCACCGGCTCGGCCTTTCGGGCCGCGCAACGACGTCGCGCATGAAAAGCATGCGCCCGCGTCCGCGCGCCAATGCCGTCGTCAACACCAACGCGCTCGCCAAGCGCAACGGGAAGTCGCGCTTTGGTGCCAGCGGGAACTCCGCTGTGCGTGCGCTGTATCAGCCGGACGCTGAACCTTATGTGTCGCCGGTCGAAGAGCTGGTGATCCCGCTTGCCGAGCGCAAGTCGATCCAGACGCTGACCGAGTGCAGCTGCCGCTGGCCGATCGGCGATCCGCAGCTCGCCGAATTCCATTTCTGCGGCAAAGACAAGGTGATGGGCCTGCCTTACTGCGAATTCCACGCCCGCCGCGCTTTCCAGCCGCCGCAGCCACGCCGCCGCGATCGCGAACACACCATCGTTGCAGCACCTGCACTTGCTGCACCCAGGAAGAACGAAAAAGCCGACGTTTGATCTTGTTTGACGAACTCGATCTGCCCACGAAAGTTTGGAGGCTTTGCCTCCAAACCTCCACCAAGGGCCTGAGGTCCTTGGAACCCCTGACTTTGAAGTGAACGGACGCTGGAGGCTCGGATTGGGCGTCCGGCGTTTTTTTGCGGCTACCGGGTCAACCCCTGGGGTCGGGGCGATCCCCGATGGCGGCGGTCTTGGCGTGCGTAACGTCGAAGATATAGCCGACGCCGCGGACGGTGCGGATGGGGTCTTTGTCCTTGCCACGGATGAGCGCTTTGCGGAGGCGGCCAATGTGGACATCGACGGTGCGTTCATCGACGTCGACGTCGCGGCCCCAAACGCCATTGAGGAGTTGGGTGCGCGACAGCACACGGCCAGGGCTTTCCATGAGGAATTCAAGCAGGCGATACTCGGTCGGGCCGAGGTGGATTTGGCGCGCACCGCGGGTGACGGTGTGGGCGGTGCGGTTCAACTCAATGTCGCCGCCCTTTAAATTGTCCGACATGCGTTCGGGAGCGGACCGGCGCAGGAGGGCCTTGAGGCGAGCAACGAACTCGGGCAGCGAAAACGGTTTGACAATGTAGTCGTCGGCGCCGGTGGAGAGGCCGCGGATACGGTCGCCTTCTTCGCCGCGAGCGGTCAGCATCACGATGGGGATGGCGCGGGTCTCGCTGCGTGCACGCAGACGGCGGCAGAGTTCGATACCGGAGACTTCCGGCAGCATCCAGTCAAGCACGATCAGATCGGGCTTATCTTCAGCGACCAGGACTTCGACTTCGTCACCGGACGATGCGTGAGACACGAGGAAGCCTTCGGCCTCAAGATTGTAGCGCAACAGCTCCGCGAGCGCTGCTTCATCCTCGACGATCAAGATGCGTGTTTGCAAGGATTAGCTCCCGACTTGTTCGACTTTGGGGCGGTCGTCGGTGATGGAGGAACCGGTCACCATGTAGTGAACTGTTTCGGCGATGTTGGTGGTGTGGTCGCCAACACGTTCGATGTTCTTGGCGCCGAACAGAAGGTGCGTGGACAAGCCGATGTTGCGCGGGTCTTCCATCATGTAGGTGAGGAGTTCGCGGAAGATCGAGTTGTACATCGCGTCGATCTGAGCGTCCTGGCTCCAGACCTTCATGGCGCGCGCGGCATCACGCTCGGCATAAGCGTCGAGGACTTCCTTCAACTGGCGCAGGGCGAGTTCAACCATGTGGCGGAAGCCGGAGATCAGCGGCTTGGGATGGGATTCATGGGCGACGGCTAACGCGCGCTTGGCGATGTTTTTGGCGAGGTCGCCGATGCGCTCAAGGTCACCGGTGACCCGCAGCGCTGCCATGACGTGGCGGAGGTCGTTTGCCATCGGCTGGCGGCGGGCGATCATGGAGATCACCTGCTCTTCAATCTCGCGCTGGAGATTATCGATGGCGCGGTCGGAATTGATGACAGCTTCGGCCAAACGGGGATCGCGCTTTTCCAGCGCGTCGAACGACTGCCCCAGGTTGTGCTCGGCAAGGCCGCCCATGTGGGCAATCTTCTTGTCGAGGAGGGCGAGTTCATCCTCGTAGGATCTGACGATGTGTTCGTTCATTTGAGCTCCGTGGAGGTCGCGTTTAGCCGGTGCGGCCGGTGATGTAGTCCTGCGTACGCTTGTCGACCGGGTTGGTGAAAATTTCCGTGGTTTTGCCTTCCTCGACGAGGGTGCCGAGGTGGAAAAAGGCGGTGCGCTGCGAGACGCGGGCGGCCTGCTGCATCGAGTGGGTGACGATGATGATGCAGAAATTCCGGCGCAACTCGTCGATCAGTTCCTCGACCTTGGCGGTCGCGATGGGGTCGAGCGCCGAGCAGGGTTCGTCCATCAAGATAACTTCAGGGCCGACGGCGACGGCCCGCGCGATGCACAGGCGCTGCTGCTGACCGCCAGAAAGCCCCGTGCCGGATTCGTTTAAGCGGTCTTTCACTTCTTTCCACAGGCCGGCTTT
>JANOVN010000264.1:0-5907 GCA_031417455.1 Hyphomicrobiaceae bacterium
CCCCAACGCGTTCGCTGTATGTGCCCCCTCCCCCCCTGGGTTGTGGTTTTGGGTGCGGGCACTACAGCGTGCAGATCAGCCGGCACGCGCAATCATTACTTCTTCGCCGCGGCCGGTGCAGCAGCCGCGCCCGCATCCGACGCCAGATACATTTTCACAATCGTGTCTGGCGTTGATGGCGGCTCGCCGCGCGTGATGGCGTCGACATATTGCATGCCGGTCACAACCTTACCCCAGATCGTATATTTGCCCTTGAGGCTATCGCAGCCAAAATCCGTAAAGCAGATATTGAACTGGCTGTTGGCGCTGTCGTGACTGGCCGAACGGGCAGCACCTATGGTGCCCTTACGAAACGGTTCCGCCGAGAATTCAGCCGGCAAATTGCCAAGCTTCGACCCGCCCGTTCCGGTGCCGGTCGGATCGCCTGTTTGCGCCATGAAGCCTTCGATCACGCGATGGAACTTGTGGCCGTTGTAAAACCCTTCCTTCGCGAGCGCTTTAACCCGCTCGACATGCTTGGGCGCGAGGTCAGGGCGCAATGCAATTGTGACCTTCCCGGTCTTGAGTTCCAAGACCAGCGTGTTGGCCGGATCGGCTGCGGGTGCCGGGGCCTGAGCGTTGGCCACACCAGTCAACGCCGCCGCCATCAAACTTGCAGCAACACACGCAAAGCTCTTCAATCGGCGCATAGATCGATCCTTCAGTTCTGAATGGAGATAAGGCAAACGCCGATGCTCTGGCGTCAGCTGGGTATTTGCGGCAGTTATGGCGTTTTGACGACGCCCCCGCAACCCGCAGATCACTTCGCCGATTTCGCCTTAGTTTTAGCCTTTGCCTTGAGCAGCTTCGCCACCCCCGGCGACACGAACGGCGATGGATCCCCGCCCATGCCCGACACCGCCCGCACCAGATTGGCGGCGATATGGCGCACGCCCGGGCTCGCCGCCACGAACACGGTCTGCATTTGGGGCGCCATTTCCCCGTTCATGCCGGCCATCTGCATTTCATAATCGAAATCCGTGCCATCCCGCAGCCCGCGAAAAATGACGCTCGCCTCCGCAGCCCGTGCCGCATCGACCACCAATCCGGTGAACGTCACAATCTCGATCGCGCTCCCCGTCTCGACGCTGACGGGGGCAACCTCCGCCCGCAGCATCGCAATCCGTTCGTTATCGGAAAACAACGGCGTCTTACCCGGATTGACGCCGATCCCGATCACCAGCTTATCGACGAGCTTTGCCGCCCTTACGATCACGTCCAGATGCCCTAGCGTGACAGGATCAAACGAACCAGAATAAAAACCGATACGGGTCATGAGGGTCTCGCGCCAACAATAATAGGACCATCGTCCTTACACGCGCCGCCGCAGCAATGGCAATCCTCATCCGTTCGCGACTACCGCCGGTACCCCTTAAAAAACGCCCACGCCGCCTCAGCGGTATCGATATCGTGGCTGCGCGTGCCCAAAAACATGTCCAACACGTACCCGCCGGCAACCTTGCTCCGCGATGGTGCCTGATGACCGCCGCCATCAACGGCGTAAAACTCAACCCCGCTGCCCGGCACGCAACCAGCCCAACTCGACAGCGAAACCCGCGTCCCGTCCTTGGTGTCGGCATCCCGCAACGCCATCGCGCTCACGTTTCTACACCCTGCAAGCCCTGCGAAATGCTTGGCGACCTCCATCGGTGGCGCGTTCCCGCTGATGCCGAACTTGCCCGGCCCGCCGTCGAAGCGGATCATCTCGTCCGCCGTCCCGTTGATCATCATCACCGGCACCGCCCGCGACGGCTTGCACTTCGCGATGGCCTCCACCGGCATGCTCGCAATCACGCTCGCATACGCCGCAAACCGCGAGGCTGAATCACAGGCGGCGTTGAACGCCATGAACCCGCCGTTCGAAACCCCAAGCATATAAATCCGGCTGGGATCGGCCACGCCCTGCGCGACAAGTGCATCCGCAAGCCCGTTCAAAAACTCAAGATCGTTTGCTGTCGAGACGTCACCGCCACCCGTCTTGTCGGGTACCCGCCCGTCGTTCCAGCGGTTCTTTTCACCTTGGGGATAGACGACGACAAACTCCTCGCGATCAGCAACCTCATTGAGCCCGAGATACCCGATAAGCCGGTCCGCCGTCCCCTTGGCCCCATGCAGCGCAAACACCACCGGCGCCTTTTTGCCCAGCACCCGGTTCGGCGTATACCGCATGAACGTGCGCCGCTTCCCGGCAATGACGATGCTCTCGTATCCAGGCGCCGCACCCAGCACCTTCGCCGCCCCGCCAAGTTGGGGAACCCGCTCCAACCGCCGCTGCTCCATCCGGTCACGGATCCGGTCCCGGATTGCATCTCCCGGCACACGGTCTTGCGCCAGACCGGAAGCGGCAAATACGCCAAACACCGCGATCCCCAAGATCGCGACCACCGTGATCGCCGCAGCCAGCCGTTTCATGAGCGATCTCTCGAAAATTACTGCCGCATCCCGTTGACCAGCACCTTACCGGTCGTCTCGACCAGCACCCCGTTATCCAGAGTTAGGATACGGTCCATCCGCGCCGCCAGATCGAGATTATGCGTCGCAATCAGCGCCGCAACCCCCGTCGTGCGGATGAGCGTGATAAGCTCACGAAAGACATGCTCGGCAGTCTTTGGATCAAGATTGCCCGTCGGCTCGTCAGCCAGGATCAACCGCGGATTGTTCGCCAGCGCCCGGCAGATCGCCGTCCGCTGCTGCTCGCCACCCGAAAGCTCCGCCGGTCTGTGCGTCAGCCGCTCCGCCAGCCCCAGCGACGAAAGCAGATCCTGCGCCCGCTCCTCGGCCACTTTCTGCGACCGCCCCAAAATCAACTGCGGCAGCACCACATTCTCCAGCGCTGAAAACTCCGGCAGCAGCTGATGGAATTGATACACAAATCCCATGTCAGTCCGCCGGATCGCGGTACGCGGCCCGTCCGCCATCCCCGAGCAATCGCGCCCATTGACCACGACCCTGCCGCTATCGGGCGTCTCGAGCAAACCCGCAATGTGCAACAACGTCGACTTGCCAGACCCCGACGGCCCAACCAGCGCGACCGCCTCGCCGGGCGAAAGCACCGCGCTCGCGCCCGCCAGCACATGCAGCTCGCGCGCGCCCTGCTTGAACGTCCGCCGCAAATTCTCAAGTTGTAATACCGGCACGAGGGCTGCCTTCCCGTTGGTGTCCATCTAGAGTGCTTCCGGGAAAAGTGTGAGCGGTTTTCCCGAAAGAAGCACGACAAAACAAGTGCTAGGGTCCTTCCGCAATTCTATCAAAACCGGAAGGACCCTAGTCACTCGTACCGCAATGCTTCGACCGGATCGAGCTTGGCTGCCCGCCACGACGGATACAACGTCGCCAGTATGGAAATAACGAGCGCCATCAATACGATAGTAGCCGTCTCCCACGGATCGATCGCGACCGGCATCTTCGTCAGATAATACACGTTGGGATCAAACACCGTCCGCCCCGACACCATCTGCACGAACTGCCGGATGCTTTCGATGTTCCAGCAAAAGATAATTCCGAGCACGAACCCAGCCAGCGTCCCGACCACCCCGATCGATGCGCCCGTAATGAGGAACACCCGCATCATCGACCCGCTCGTCGCACCCATCGTGCGCAATACGGCGATATCGCGCCCCTTATCCTTCACCAGCATCATGATGCCCGAAATGATATTCAGCGCCGCCACCACGATAATCAGCGACAAGATAATAAACATGACCGACCGCTCGACTTCCAGCACCCGGAAGAACGTCTCATTGCGCTGCTTCCAGTCCGATATCTGCATCGTCTCCCCGGCTGCGGCCTTGAGTGCCGCCGCATAGCTCTCGATCCTAGCAGGGTTCTCAACCACGACCTCTAAGACGTCGGCCACCGCGCCGCGCGAAAAGAACTTCTGCGCCTCCGCCAATGGCATGAAAATGATCGTCTTGTCATATTCCGACATACCCAGTTCGAAGATCGCCGAAATCACATACGGCTTCGTCCGCGGCGAAACCCCAAACGGCGTCGTCGCCCCGCGCGGCGAAATCAGCGTAATGCTATCGCCAAGTCGCAGTCCCAGCGCATTCGCAAGCCGTATCCCAACCGCCACGCCCTGCTGCTGGTCAAACCCGTCGAGCGTGCCATAGCGCACCCCGCCAGCCACCAGCGGCAACGAGCGCAGCCCGCTTTCGGGCACCCCGCGCACCAGCGCACCAAGCCCCTGCACCGGCGAAGAGGCCAGCACCTGCGCCTCGATCAGCGGCATGACGTGCTTTACGCCCGGCACCTTGGCAATCTTGGCTGCCATATCGTTGTAGTCGGTGAAATCGTCTGAAACCTTGGCCATGATCGCGTGGCCGTTGAGCCCCAGAATCTTTGAAAACAAATCCTGCCGGAACCCATTCATAACGGCCATCACGATGATGAGCGTCGCCACGCCCAGCATGATCCCGAGGAACGAAAACCCCGCAATGACCGAGATGAAGCCTTCCTTGCGCCGCGCCCGCAGATACCGCCTGGCGATCATCCACTCAAACGGCGCGAATGCCGGCGTCGCACCCGGCGCTGCCAGATTCTCCACCGGCTTTTGGGCCACATCCGCAAGGCTCGACACTGTCATGCTATCTCCCGCAGCCCGATAGGCCGATACGCTTGAGTGTCCCTTGGCAGCCCCTTGCGGCAAGTTCAAGACCCAATCCCGCCCGCGACGTTCCAGCCCACATGTTTGCGGGGGCAGTAACGCCTGCTCAGCCGTCAGTCTGGTCGTCCGGCCACAGAACGTCGAGGGGGAAAGTGTGGACCGAGAACGGTGGCGCATCGACAGGATCGGCATCCTTGTAAGTACCGTACAACGTCCATCGGTCCTCACGCAGTTCAAAGACCTCGAGCGTCAGCGCGACAGGATCGACCAACCAACAGTGCCCAACCTTGAACTCGGCATAGGCGGCAAGCTTATCGGTTCGGTCGAGCCGCGCGGTGGAGGGTGACAACACCTCGCAGACCCAGTCGGGCGGGGTCTCGAAAAAGGCCGTCTCCGGCAACCGTGGCAGCCGCTCCCGCCGCCAGCCAGCAAGGTCGGGAACAATGACGTGATATCCCAGGTGCAGCTCAGGCTCGTCCAGGATGATCCAACCACCCGGCCCGCCACGGCCCCGATCAAAGGGGCCGTCTAATTCAGCCCCCAGACGCGATGAGGCCCGAACATGCCGCGGCGCGGGACGAGGGTGGGTGTGCAGCACGCCAAAAAGGATCTGCCCGACCATATGTGCGGGCAGAGCCTCAATGTCAGCATAGGTTGCGGGCGTCGTGGATTTATGGGCGAACATGAGATTATGTTAGCACGCCTTGCCAGTGACAGCGAGGTGGCCGCGAGCGTATCCGCCACGCGCGGCTCGACAAGCGCATCAAACGGCACAGCCGCCGCATCCGCTAGGCTCGTCACTGTCATGCTCGCTCCCGCAGACCACTGGCCAACATGGTTCCCTTCCCTGACAGATGCGACAAGGTCAAGACTCGAACCAATCCGTGACGATCCAGCCCACATGTTTGCACAAGTGCCACGCCTTCGGCAGGACCAGCATAACGCGGTCAAGGCGTGCGTGGGACTGAGGTGTAGTGAGGCAATATTGCGGTAGAGTACCTGATCCCAGCCCCTAGCCGAATCCGATCTCGCAACGAAGCAGAGACTAGCAATTGGTGCGCTGAATTGCTATCTTCGACCTATGAGCAAACAGGTTGCAAAAAATCGTAGTCGCAGAGGGTCGTCGGTTATTGTCCAGCCAAAAGGCGGGTTTCAAGTGGGGGGGAGCGTCAAGTTTGGAACCGTCGTCATCAGGGGCGCAAAACCGAGCGCAGAGGTTGTAGTTCGGAACGTCGAACTCAGCACCAGTGCTCTTGAACGGG
>JANOVN010000265.1:0-14427 GCA_031417455.1 Hyphomicrobiaceae bacterium
AGCCCATTTGGAAGACCGCGCCTGGCGCATCTCGCTGTTTGGCGACCAGGTCGACACCATCACCGAATTCGATCCCTTGACCGGCCACAAATCCGGCGAATTGGCGCTGGTAAAAATCTACGCCAACTCCCACTACGTCACGCCCAAGCCAACCCTCCAGCAGGCCATCAAAGCCATCAAGATCGAGCTCAAAGCCCGCCTCGAAGAACTCTACGCCAACGGCAAACTGCTTGAAGCCCAGCGCCTGGAACAGCGCACCACCTTCGACATGGAAATGATGGAAGCAACCGGCTCCTGCTCCGGTATCGAAAACTATTCCCGCTACCTAACCGGTCGCCAGCCCGGCGAACCGCCACCCACCCTGTTTGAGTACCTGCCCGACAACGCCCTCGTTTTCGCCGACGAAAGCCACGTCACCGTCCCCCAGATCGGCGGCATGTTCAGAGGCGACTTCCGGCGCAAGGCAACGCTCGCCGAGTTCGGCTTCAGGCTGCCCTCCTGCATGGACAACCGCCCCATGAAGTTCGAGGAGTGGAACGCCATGCGGCCCTCGACGGTCTACGTCTCCGCCACCCCCGGCAGTTGGGAACTCGACCAGACCGGCGGCGCGTTCGTCGAACAGGTCATCCGCCCCACCGGTCTCATCGACCCGCCGTGCGAAATCCGCCCCGCCAAAACCCAGGTCGACGACACCATCGACGAAGTCCGCCAAGTCGCCGCCCAAGGCTACCGCTCCCTCGTCACCGTGCTGACCAAACGCATGGCCGAAGACTTGACCGAATACATGCACGAGCAGGGCATCCGCGTCCGCTACATGCACTCCGATATCGAAACCCTAGAGCGCATCGAAATCATCCGCGATCTCCGCCTCGGCGCGTTCGACGTCCTCATCGGAATCAATCTCCTGCGCGAAGGCCTCGACATCCCCGAGTGCGGCCGCGTCTGCATCCTGGATGCCGACAAGGAAGGCTTCCTGCGCTCCGAAACCTCGCTCATCCAAACCATCGGTCGTGCCGCCCGCAACGTCGATGGCCGCGTCATCCTCTACGCCGACAAGATCACCGGCAGCATGGAGCGCGCGTTAGCCGAAACCAGCCGCCGCCGCGAAAAGCAGACCGCCTACAACACGCTCCACGGCATCACGCCTGAGTCTATCAAACGCAACATCCACGACGTCATGGCCTCCGTCTACGAGCAGGACCACGTCACCGTGGACGCAGGACTCGCCGATACGCCCATGGTCGGCAACAACCTCGCAGCCGTCATCGCCGATCTCGAAAAGCGCATGAAAGCCGCCGCCGCCGACTTGGAGTTCGAAACCGCCGCCCGCCTGCGCGACGAGGTCAAACGCCTCCACGCCACGCAACTGTTCCTCGCTGACGATCCCCTCGCCCGCCAATCCTCGATCGACGACGCCACCGGCGGCTACAAAGGCGAACGCAAATACGGCAGCGCGGCGAACCTCCCGCCAAAGGACCCCAATGCCGAAAGCCGCCGCATCCGCAAACCGGCTCTCGACGAAATGGGCGGCAATTCGAATATTACTGCGAGCACCATCGTCCAGGTCGACAGCCGCACCAAAGCTGGAGCGTTCGGCGAAAGAATCCGCGGCCCCCACAAACCCACCCTTGACGAGATGGGCCCCCACGCGACGCTCTCAGTCCCCAGCGCCCAGGCAGGCCTGCCCCAAAAGCCCGACCTAAAAACAGCCCCCAAACCCATCCGCACTATCAACGTCCCCGCCGACGGCGAAAAGCCCGCCCGCCGTGGCCGCACCAAAAAGACCGGCAGACCCGGGATGTAGCGCTGCAAATCCTGGTGAAACCCTATCCGGTTACCGACCAGTCGGCTTTTCACACAAACGTCTGACCTCGTCGTTCTTGTAATCGGGAATGGTGGCATCGGCGCATACAGTTCCCAAGACGGCTTTCGAATCGCGAGGATCGGGGGCTTCGCGCAGGTACGCGCGACCGGGCTTCAAGCCCTCACTGAAGTAAAGTACCGTCGAGCGATAATAGTATGTGAGCATGAGATCGTCTACGACCGCAGAGCCCGTCGGCGCTTCAGGCTTCGACCCATCGAAATAGAAAGCTGGCCTGACATCGTATTGCGCAAAGTGCGCATAGGGCACCACGTAGCCAAATGTTCCCGGCGGTGCTTTTTCACCTCGCGCGATGGCCTCGATGTGATCGTCGATCCGGCCTGGAACGGAGATCAGCGCGAAATAAAAGGTTGGCGCGCTTGAATAGTATGTCGTCCAACGCGCATCCGTTTCAAACCGTGCCTTTGGCCGGGAGTCCCACGCAAGTTCTGCCGCAGCCGTTGCAAACTTTCCAACGCCTTCGCACAACGCTTTTTTTGTGGCCCGGCACTCTATTTCTTTTTCACCCGCATAGAGCCAGAGCCACTGATATTGCAGGGTCCGGTTGGCAGCCGCATCGTCGGAGGATTGAAACGCCCATTTGACGTCGATGTTACGTTCGTAAGCCTTGGTCACCAGCGGGGTCATCTTGCCGCTGCGTGCCAACCCATAGGGGCTCATATTGATGATGTACCAGGTAGAATTCCTGTCTTTCTCAAGCCGATCTAGCAGTTCAAGCCCCATCGGGCCTTTGAACTCCGAAAGCTTGCTCCATTCCGTCGTCATACGGCCGACGCCTTGTGCGCAGAAATCGTAGGAAACAATCCCGGAAGCATACGGGCCATCGGATTTAGGTTGGCATCCTTTCATGCCGGGCGTTTGGCTGAGCCCAAGCAACGGCCTCGACCCGGTCCATGCAGCAGCTGCGAGCGCTGCCGACGCCAACACGCTAAGCACTAAGACGGTCCGGGAGAGCCACCGTCCCCGCGTGCCGCTTTTGAGTTCGGCAACTTCGGCTCGGCTCGCGATCAATAATTGGCTGATTTTCCGCGCGTCCAGAACGGGGGCCTTCGCTTCAACTGCGTTGAGAACTTTCTGCCACTGCGCGTCGCGAACATCGCCTGTCCAGGAACCCAGATTGGCGCCGTTGATCATGTAGTGCCCGAGCGGCAGCCGCCCGACATCGACCGCGTCGAGCAACACCGGGATCAGCTTTTCGGCCGTGGCGGCAAGCGCCGCCTCATGACGTACATTGCGCGACTTGATCGACTCTGCCGACCAGAAAACAATTACGCATCGGGAGCTATCGAGATAGCCACGGATCCACTCATCCCAATCCTGCCCAGGGGGAACCTCTTGGTCCCAGAATACAACATAACCTAAGGCGACAAGCCCATCCCGGATCGGACGCACGCGCTCACGATCCTTCGACGAATAGGAAAAGAAAATGTCGGTCACAGCGATGCCCCTGCGGTCTCAACCCGCATCTACCTTACCATAAGATCAGGCATAAGACTAAACGCTTGCGGCCGCACACTCCAAAAACGAAAAAAGCCGTCCAGCAGGGGCGGCTTTTTCAAAGATCCAAAATTTGTCCGTATCGGGCCCAGGCAGCTCAGACCCTGAGCGATCAGCTCACCATGTCAAGCTGCCGCCAACCAATCACCGGCTTCATTCAGTTTACTGTCACGGGCGACGCTGGCAAATGCGGCCCGGCGGTCACCACTTGCCCCGACGGATCGATAAGCTGGCTCACCATCTGGCCATTCAAACTCAGAACGGCCAACACCATTCCAAAAACGATTTTTGCGATTGCACTCCTCATTTTCGCCTCCTCTAGGCGGGTTTCACGTCCAAACGTCCGGCGCGCGCCGACAATAGCCCGCGCCTTACTCAGCAACTAGACAATCTGTCAATTGCTGTTTTGTTGTTCCTCGCTGAAGAACTTCTCGACACCTTCGCTCGTATTCAAGTTCACATCCGAGGATATGCCCGCAAAAACCGGAACGGCGACGGCAATAAGAATGATGAACGCAAATGCCGCGATGATATAGCGTGTCATGACTAACCTCATTTAAAAAATACCATTCCGGACGGTCCGAAAAGAACCGTCACCCCTCAATCGCGGCACTTCTCTGGACGAGCAACCCGGGAGAGATAGACTAAACTTATCCTCATCCTGCGCTTACGCATATCCGCACCGGCTACGCATCCACCTACGTAAAAATCACTTAGATTGCCTTAGAATGCTTCCGGGAAAAGCATGCCCCCGCGAAGGCAGGGGTATGAGTGGTTCTGCGGAAAAAGCGTGGCCATGGAGTGAAAATAGTGTTTGCGGACGCGGATGGGTGATCGGCCCCAAGTGACCAACCCATTTGCTGGCCCAAATTTGCTAGCCCAAGCGCCCCACAGGCACCAGCGTGTCCGCCGGACTCAAGACAATCAGTGAATATCGTGCCGGGTCAGGATCTGCCGCCGCAGCTGTGAAAAACTCGAAACATTCAGCCGCTCAAGAATATGCGCCCGGTGAACCTCAACCGTTCGCGGACTGAGATCGAGCTGCCGCGCCACGTCCTTCGTCTGCAGCCCCCGGATCAACAGATCGAACACAACCCTTTGCCGCTCGGTCAGCAACGCGCGTTGCACCTCAAGCGCGCCCAGATGTCCAGCCGCGGCATCCGACACTCCGTTGGAATTGAGCGCCTGATGGATGACATCGATGAGCTCCTGCTCGTTGACCGGCTTTTCGAGCACCGTCAGCGCCCCCGCCCGCATGGCCCGTACCGCCTGGGGAACATCGGCGTGCCCCGAGATCAGAATCATCGGTAGTACGATATGGCGCCGCAGCAATTCCTCCTGAAGTTCCAAGCCACTCATGCCCGGCATACGCACATCGGTGACCAGGCACCTGCGCTCATCGGGCGCATGAGGCTGGTAGAGGTCAAGGAATTCCTCCGCCGAAGCAAACGTCAGCACCTCAAGCCGCACCGATCTAAACAACAGCGCGAGCGCCCGCCGTACCGCCAAATCGTCATCGATGAGATACGCTAGCCCGGGCATGTGCTACCCCCGTGGCAAGCCTCGTAAAAACACACGCGAAACTGCGCTCCATTTCCAGACGCCGCCGGTTCCCCGACGACCAATTCCGCTTGATGTGCTTCCGCTATCGTGCGCGCAATCGGCAGCCCCATGCCTAGCCCCATGTGGCGCGTACTGTAAAATGGCTCGAAAATCTTATCTTTTAGTTCAGCTGGAATTCCAGGCCCATTATCCACAACATCGAGCACCACAAATCCATCGTCGCAAACGCTCGTCTTAACCCTGACCAGTCGCTCGGAAACGTCATTTTGCATAACGGCATCGATGGCATTGCGAATGAGATTATGCACCAACTGCCCAAGTTGGATTTCATCGCCCATGACCAGCGGCAGTTCGCACCCTCTATCCAGCTCGACTCGCACGCCCTTCTTCATCGGCAACGACGCAAGTAACCGCAGCACGTCATCGACCACCAGATTGAGATTCAGCGGCTTTTTCATAAACGGCTGCTTGCGCACCAGATTGCGAATCCGCCGGATGATTTCGCTGGCACGCCGCGCCTGCGCCGAGATCTCCTTGAAATGCCCAACGAACTCCTCGCGATCGATGTTCTCAAACGTATTCAACCGGAGGCAGGCATCGGCTGTGTGAGCAATGGCTGCCAGCGGCTGATTGATTTCATGCGCCATGACCGTTGCCATCTCGCCCGCCATCGCCAACCGCGCCACATGCGACAGCTCGTTGCGATATTCGGCGAGTTTGGCTTCCGTCGCGTGCCGCTCTGTAATGTCGAGCGCGGTGCACAGCACAGACGCAATTCCGCCGTCCTGCTCCATTGGCTCGATCGCCGTGATCAGCGCGCGCGTATTGCCCCGCGTCGGACAGGTCCGGTATTCGATCTCGCACGCTTGCTGCAAGAATAGCGCACGCCGGATCACCTCGCTGACGGCGTACCTGTCATCGGCATGAACAAGGCTTGCAACAAACCCGTCCACCGAACCCGGCGTATTTGATGGAGCAACACCGAAGATACGCCGCGCCTCGTCGGACCAATGCGGATCGCGCAGGGCCGCCCCTTCGCACAGTACGAAACTCCCTACGCGCGCCAATTGCTGGGCTGCACGCAACATGGCTTCGCTTTCCCGCAACGAGCCAAGGAGCTGTTCTCGCTCCGCAACATCAAAATCGACGCCGCAGCCGACAGTCTCCGTACCAGGTTGGACAATACGCGAGCCGATTTTAGTCATTGCCGGTGCTAGTCATATGACCGCTCCAAACCAACACCGCGAACGTCAAGTGTTCCAAACACTCCGCACAAACAACAATGCTAAGCCCAATGTCACTCGTCGGCCAGTCACATTTTTCCCACGACAAGATCTGCTTCCAGCCACCCCCCCGCAAGATCAACGTCCCTGCCGACGGCGAAAAGCCCGCCCGCCGTGGCCGTGCCCGCAAAGCCGGCCGCCCGGGATGTGACGATCAAGCAAGACAACCTCCACAATGCCGCCCCCCGGGCGCATCCGCCGCAGCCTTGCATCCACAAGCAACCATCTTTGCCGCGCTATGCTAGCCTATATGCTAGCCTATCTTGCTAAGCACACACCAGGACGCATGCCATTTGCAGCAGCTCCTGAGGGGGAACGCCAATGAGAATGACGCCGCCCGCCTGGGCGTGTCTTGCCGTGCACCTCGCGCTAGCCGCGTTGCCAGCGCACGCTGTCGAATTGCTGACCGCTGAGGGCAATGTCTTTCGCTGGGGCGCGCCGAAGGCCGGCCACACCCAGATCATAACCTACGCCACCGTCAAAGACCGCTATCTGGTCCCCGGCGGCAAAACCATCCTGAGCCCAGATAATTGCGGCTCCATGCGCGCCTTCGACGAGATCGTCACTCAGTCGCCCGACATCACGGCGCAACGCGCAACCGAACAACTGAAACTCGCCTTCAAAGCCTGGGAATCCGTGGCCGAAATCGAATTCGTCGCCATCGACGATGCCGGACATGCCAACATCGTCATCGGTGCCACAGACCAGCCATCGGGCCGCGCCTTCGCAAACCTCAGCTACCGCAATGTTAGTGGCGCGCAGCCGGTCTCCAAAGCGCTTGGCAAAACGAGCAACGAAAACACCGCGCCCGCAAACCCAGCCATCCCTGAAACCGTGGCCGAGATCGAACAGGCCTATGTCTGCCTAAACCCCCGCGTGCCCTGGAAAACCTCCTTCGACGGCGACCTGCAAATCTATGATCTGCGCTACACCTTCACCCACGAAATCGGCCACGCCATCGGCATCGATCACCCAGGAAAAACCGGCTCCGTCATGGCCTATCGCTATGACGAAAGCATCGGCTCTCTCAGCCCTTCAGACATCGCCGCTGTCCAATCGATCTACGGACCAAAACGCAACTGAAGAACCGTATCGAGCAGCCGGGAATGGTAAACCACCCCCGGCTAAATTCCATTCAGGCATCGCGAAACTTTACTGAGCCTTGGGAAGGTTCTTAGCCTCCGCCGACGGCACGTCAGCCACAACGCGATCACCCTGCAGCTTGAATTGGCTCGACGTCAGCATGACATGGGTTTCGCCCAAGCCGAGGAAGCCACCAATTCCTGCGTTCATCCCGATAACTTCACCCGATGGCCCGCGCCGGAACGATTCAACTTCACCGATCTTCTTTTGATCGTTGCTGTAAACCGGCTTACCGATCCACAATTTCTCGTCCTGTTGCGAAAGAATGATCGAACCAGCCTTGACCGTCGCATCAGCCGATCCTGAGAGCTGATCGCCCGGCTTCATGGTCGGCGTTGCCGAATTCATTGACTTATCTGGCGCTGTGCTTGGTGTTGCTTTGGTCGGGTCGCCCTTCATGTTGGGCACCTGATCGGTCATCGTATCCGTCGGCCCCTTGGTGCTGGGATCGATGGTTTTCGTCTGCTGCGCCAATGCTGGCAGGGCGACGGCCGCCGTCAAAGCGGCAGCGAGTGAAAGCTTGCGGATCATCATGTTTCTCCTCGTTCGAATGACCAATGGATTGATCATTTCAGAAATGGAAACCCGCGAACAATCCGTTCGTTCCCCAACCTTTGACGCAACCGCAATACCCCCGCCACCCAAAAACAAAAAAGCCACACGGTTAGGAGCGGCCTTCTCATAGTTCAAACGCAGACAAGATCCAAAACTGATAATTCCTCACAAGCCCGCGCGCCCCGCGCCTATTGCGAGAACACACTCGCCTTCCAATCCCCACCATGTCCCGCCGATGCCTTCGACGGCACCCCAGCAGCAGCCTCCCCCGTCGCCGCCTTGGGCCGCACCGCCTTCGTTATGCCAGCAACTTTAGAACGCACCGCCTGCGCGGCCGCCGCTGCCTGATACGCCTGCGCATCGTGTGCGCTCGCCCGCAAACCATCGCCGTCGCGATAAAACACATGCGTCCCAATCGTCGCAATCTCAACCAACCCCGTCCGCCAAACCGGCGCTACACTCGTCGTGTGATAATGGGTCGCCTCGACCAGCTCCCGCAGCCACGCCTGTCCGCGCAACGCCTGATCGGCCACCTGCTGCGCCTGCTCCCACATCTCCCCGCTGGGCTGGCTCAGTTGCGTAAAGCAGGCAAACGAGAACTGGCATTTCTCGCCCCGCTCGATGCCCTGATTGACCACCCCGCAAATCGTGCTCGGCCACTTCTTCGACCGCGCTCGGTTCAAAACAACCTGCGCCACGGCGATCTGCCCGCTCATATCCTCGCCGCGCGCTTCGTAATAAACCGCCCGCGCCAAACACGTCCGTTCGGCGGCAGGCGCCTTGGCAAACAGGCTGGCATAAATCGTCTGCCCAAGATCTTCCTGACCGGCAGCACCACCTGCACTGCGGCCTGGCGATGCCGTTTCCGCTACCGGCGCCGACAGCGGCGCGACGGCCGCAACGGCCTCGGTCACAATCGTCCCGCGCGACGACACCACGTCAGGCCCCCGTCTCGCCTCGGTGAGTAAAACGGCAACGCCGGTCGCAATCACAAGCGCCGCTGCGACCAACCCTGCCAAAACAAACCGCGACCGTTCACGTTCAACCCGCACGGGTTGTTCAACAACTGGCCGGACTATCGGTACATCTACTACAACGTCGAATTCCCCAGCCAGCGCGCGATCAACTTCATCTCGAACGGATTGAAGCTTTTCCTCCGCGCGCTCAAACTCCTGGCGGGCATCATCGTGCAATTGCAGCAGGCGCAAAGCCCGACCCGGGACGTCGTCCTCGCCAGCGTCCTCGCCAGCGGCGCCGTCGTAGGACACATCACCCTCGGCCCCGGCTTCCCCCGGTTGAGCCCCCTCAAGCTCGCCCGCTTTCACAGACAGAACGTGATCGCCCCGATCTTCACTACGCACACGCATATACCAACTCGCCGCAACCTACAGGCGTTACTCGAAAGGTGGTGTACGACGGAATGAATCGACCGACTACCGCGAATTTGGAATAGCAGCTTCACTCCCGGCAACAGCGAGGCCAATCCGCAACACCCTTCTCCCCTAGCGGCCAGCCCTTGCAGGCCGAAGCGCCGAACAGGCGTCGGCGCGAGCGCCGGACTCAAATGGTGAGGCCTCCTTCAGACCGAACCTTTTGAAAGAAGCTGCATCAGTGCAGCTTCACCACCGGCTCCGTCCGCCGCACGATCAGCCGGGACAGCGTATCGAGCGCGACCTTGAAATACCCGTGCAGCGCAACTTCATGCATTTTATACAGCGAACGGTACATCAACTTGGCAAACAGCCCTTCGAAGAACAATGACCGCCCGCCGATGAACCCCATCATGGTGCCGACCGTCGAGTAATGCCCGAGCGAAACCAGCGACCCGAAATCGCGATACTTGAAATCCCGCAGCTTCTCGCCCTTAAGCCGTAGCGCCACCTGCGCCATCATGTGATCGGCCTCCTGATGCGCTGCCTGCGCACGCGGTGGAATAGGCGTCTGCTCGCCCTGCGGCACCAGATAGCAACAATCACCGATTGCAAAGATGTTGGGATCGCGCGTCGTCTGAAGCGTCGGCTTGACGACCAACTGGTTTGACGCGCTGACCTCCAACCCGTCGAGGTTTGCCAGCACATCCGGGCCCTTGACGCCCGCAGCCCAGATCACAAGCTCTGAATCGATGAACGAGCCATCCTTGAGGCGAACCCCTTCCTTGGTCACCTCGGTCACCCGCGCATTCGTCCGCAAATCGACATTGAGTTCACGCAACCGTGCCGCAACCGCTATCGACATCCGCTCAGGCAATGCCGGCAAAATGCGGTCCGCCGCATCCAGCAGCGAAATCTGAATGTCCTTGTCGGGGTCGATATTGTCCATCCCGTAGGCAACCACACCGCGCGCCGTGCGATGCAATTCCGCCGACAACTCGGTTCCCGTCGCCCCAGCCCCGACAATCGTCACGTGCAGTTGTCCCGGACGGATCGGCGCTTGCTGGGTGTGCGCGTTGAGGCATGCATTCACCAGCCGCCGGTTAAACCGCTCGGCCTGCTCCGCGGTATCCAGCGTAATCGCGTGCTCGGCCACCCCCGGGGTCCCAAAGTCGTTCGACACCGACCCAACCGCGATTATCAGCATGTCGTACGTAAAAGACCGCACCGGCGTGATCGGCCGCCCCTCGTCGTCGTAAGTTGCCGCCAGATGCACTTGCTTGGCCGCCCGCTCTATCCCCGTCAGTTCGCCGAACCGGTACGTGAACCCATGCCAATGCGCCTGCGCCAGATAATCCAGCTGATGCCGGTCGATATCCATGCTGCCAGCCGCGATCTCGTGCAGCAAAGGTTTCCACACATGGGTGCGCGACCGGTCGATCAGCGTGATATCCGCCGTTTTCCAGCGTCCATATTTGTTGCCAAGCCGCGTCGCAAGCTCAAGCCCGCCCGCTCCGCCACCGACCACGATAACATGAGGCCGCTTGCCAAGCCGTGGCAAAACCGCATCGATTTCCGCGTCCGTTGGAACCTGCTGCATGACGTATGACCTTAACTGCGGATTTCGCCGCCGGTTGCTTTTTTGACGGCGTCGACGATACGTCCGCAGACCGCCTCGATGTCTTTATCCATCAAAGTGGCCGTCCCCGGCGCAAGCGTCACTTCTATGGCTAACGACTTCTTGCCCTCGGCAGCAAGGCTCCCGCCCTCAAAAACGTCGAACACGGTTACGTTCGAAATCAGCGCCTTATCCGCCGACGCCGCCGCTTTCACCACATCGCCGGCTGGAACCTTCGCATCCAGCACGAACGCAAAATCGCGCGTCACCGGCAACAAATCAGACAACACGAGAGCAGGTTTTGCCCGGCTCTTGCGCTTATCGCCCGGCAGCACCTCGAAGAACACCTCGAACGCACAAACCGGACCAGCTAAATCCATACTCTTGGCGATCTCGGGATGAATTTCCCCAAACGTGCCTAGCGTCACCTTCGGCCCAAGCTTTAACACGCCAGACCGGCCCGGGTGATACCAGGCCGGTGCCTCCCGCACGATCTGCGCCTTCGCGGGATCAAACCCAAGTGCGGCCAGTACAGCGAACACATCCGCCTTCACGTCGAACACACCAACGCCGTCCGCCTTCCCGTCCCAATGCCGCCCGCTACCGCTAAGCTGCATCGTCCCAGTCCGCACGCCGGACGCACTGTGATACTGATCCTCTGGAGCGTCCCCGCGATACGCCTGCCCCAACTCGAACAGCGCCACATCGGCAATGCCGCGATTGCGATTGCGGGACGCTGCCGCCAGCAACCCTGGCAACAACGAAGGCCGCATTGCCGACAACTCGACCGACATCGGGTTGGCAAGTTCGAGCGCATTGCTGCCGCCGCCAAACATCTGTGCTTGAGCGCGCGGAATGAACGAATACGTCACCGCCTCGATGAACCCGCGCGCAGCCAGCTCCCGCCGCGCTTTCCGCGCCCGCTTCTGCCGTTCGGTCAAAACCGGCTTGGGGATACCTTCGCGCCCCGGCAGCGGCGTCAGCGGAATCCGGTCCAGCCCGGCAATCCGCACGACTTCCTCAACAAGATCCGCCGATCCATGGATATCGGGCCGCCACGTCGGCGCGGTCACCGTCACCGCGCCCTTGGTCCCCTTGCCATCGATGGTGCAGCCCAGCGCCTCCAGGATCGTCTTGATCTCGACGTCCTTCAACGTCATCCCCGTCAGCTTTTCTACGCGCGCGAAGTCGAACGAAATCGCCCGCGGTTCAACGGGAGGCTTGCCCGCCATCGTAGCCTTGCTTGGGGTGCCCCCGCACAATTTGACAATCATATCGGTTGCCTGATCGAGCCCCGGCATCACCGACGCCGGGTCGATCCCGCGCTCGAACCGGTAGCGCGCATCGCTCATGATCTGCACCCGACGGCCGGACGCCGCCGTCCGCAGCGGATCGAAATACGCGCTCTCGATGAACACCGTGGTAGTGGCCGCAGTGGAGCCAGAACCCTCCCCGCCCATGATCCCGCCGAGGCCAAGCACGCCGTCGTCATCCGCGATGACACACATCGTCTCGTCGACGCCATATTCCTTGCCGTCCAACGCGACAAACTTCTCACCGGCATCCCCCAGCCGCGCCCGGATACCACCTCTGAGCTTGCTCACATCATAAACGTGCAGCGGCCGCCCGCGATCCAGCGAAATGTAATTCGTCACATCGACCAGCGCATTGATGGGGCGAAGACCAACCGCCTTGAGCCGAGCCTGCAACCAAGTCGGCGACGGCCCATTCTTGACGCCCGACACCACCCGCCCAGCGAACGCGGGACACGCGCTCGCCGTCTCCTTTGAAAACTCCAACTTGATCGCCACTGGGCACGCCGCCTTGCCCTCGACCACGCCCAGCTTCGGCTCCGGTTTCAACTTGCCGATCCCGCACGCAGCCAGATCGCGCGCAATCCCGCGCACGCCCGTACAGTCCGGCCGGTTCGGCGTCAGCTTCACTTCAAGCACCGGGTCCGACAACCCCGCCACATCGACATACCGCTCGCCGACCTTGTCCGCCAAACCCGCATCGAGATCGAGAATGCCCTCGCTCTCGCCGGGCAGTTGCAGTTCCGCCGCCGAACACAGCATCCCGTTCGAGACGACCCCACGCACCGGCTTCTTTTCCAGCGTGATGTTCGAGCCTGGAATATACGTCCCCAGCGGCGCAAACACAGCCACCATGCCCACACGCGCATTCGGCGCGCCGCACACGACTTCAAGCAGTGGCTGGCCCTTGGCGACCTCGACCTGACACACCCGCAAGCGGTCCGCATTCGGATGCTGCTTGGCCTCCACGACACGCGCAATCGTGAACGCCCCGAGCGCCTTGCCAGCGTCCTCGATTCCCTCAACCTCAAGCCCAATCGCCGACAGCTTCTGCTCGATCACCTCAAGCGTTGCGTCCGTGTCCAAATGGTCCTTGAGCCAAGATAACGTGAATTTCATATGGGGGTCTCAGGTAAGTGCTTCCGAAAAAGTGTGAGCGGTTTTTCGATAAGAAGCACGACAAAGCAAGAAGCAAAATCAAGCGCCGTGTGTACCCCCGTTGAAGCTAAGAGCCAAGCGGAATGAGGCCACAGCAGCGGCCTACCTGCAGCAAGGTAGTTGTTGATGGAAGCATTGTAGTTGTTGCGCAAAATGCGCGCACACCGCACTCTTCTGTTAGACGTTTGATGGAGCTGCACCATGACAATCTGGGTACAAAGGACATTTGCTTACGGCTCGTGGGGGAGCGTCCAAGATAAATTTGAAGAATTATACCTCGGGCAAGGTGGCCCCGCCAACATGATGCTGATCTCAGAAAGTGCAGAAGATCGCCAGACAGAGCAGCTATTTGCTCAACTTCCAGACCCTGCCTACGCAAACTTGCTGGCGGGTTTCGAGCCAATTAGCGATGAAAGACTGCCCAAAATCGCAAGCCTTCTGGTTGGAAATCAAACCGCATTCACCGAGCGATTCAATTTTCCAACTAAATCAAATCTGTGATTCTGTTTTCGAAGGCGGTGTCCATGTAGCGCTTTTGACCATCACCGATTTGGGCCGCAAAGAAGCAGGCACAGTGGATACTTTCCTCTCCCGGTATGGGAGTGGATGCCCGCAGGGCAGGTGAGGGACTTGCCAAAAACACAGCGCCTGCCACCAGTCCAAGTCCCTCATCCGCCCCTAACGGGGCACCTTTTCCCGTCCCGGGAGAAGAGTAATGGAACTCCACCCCCTCCCACTCCATGGCCGCCCGTCTCGGCCAAGGGCCGAGCGTCGCTCGGCGAGGCGGCCATCCAGAGCCACACGCTCGGTCCTGCCACGCGCCCCCTGGATGGCAGGGTCAAGCCCTGCCATTGACCCGTGGTGTGAACGCACAGCCCACCCCAACGTCATGGCCGCGAAGGCGGCTACCCACGACAAATCTGAACGAGGCAGAGCGCGCAAGTAATATCGCAGCGCTTTCAACACACTAGCAATTTTAACAGAGCCATTGCTAAAACCTGTCGTGGATGGCCGCCTTCGCGGCCAGGACGAAAAAAGGGGAGGC
>JANOVN010000266.1:0-3005 GCA_031417455.1 Hyphomicrobiaceae bacterium
TGAATTAGGAATTCATTCGGGCGATGACGTTTTTGGAGGTGACCGACTGGTATCGACCCACAAGAGACAATGGAGCCTCTCCTGACCGGTCATTCAAAAGAGGCTAAGCAGCCGTTCAGATGAACATCAATGGTCGGGAAACGGGTGTGCGATTTCGACATCGAGCGCTGCCCGCGCTGTGGCGGACAACTGAAGCTTATCGCGGCCATCGAAGAACCAGCCGCCATCGCCCGCATCCTCACCCATCTGGGACTGACTGCGCAGCCGCCACCGCGCGTACCAGCGGTGCGGCTGGATCTGTTTGAGGCGGCGTGAGGCGTGAATCCGGACTGGATTTTGAGAGGGCTGGAGGAGGTGTTCGGTCTGCGCTCGGGCAATCGTTCAGAAGGAGTGGAATTCGGGTGCGGTGGGCTGGAAAAAAGTCAGCGATGTTGAGTGAACCGTGGGTTTCTAGAGCTTGCGTGCGCGTTTGACCGCTTGACGATCATGGGATACATTCAGGATTCTTAAGAAAGGGTGTTTGGAATTCCCATACCCGCAGCTGCAGGCGCAGTTGCAGCAAGTGCTCGAGCCCCTGCCGTTCAAGACACGGGTTAATCTGCAGTAGCCCCATCCCTCATCGCTCTTGCAGATCTGAACAGGAGACACACCATGCAGCCGAATTTTCTGAACCCGCGCGTGTGGCTCTGCGCATTGGCAGCCGCCGCGCTGTGCACGGGCGTCCACGCGCAGCCCTACCCGAGCAAGCCGATCCGCCTGGTGGTGCCCTTCCCGCCCGGCGGCGCAACCGACATCATGGCGCGGACGCTGGGCGAGAAATTGGCGGTCGCGTTCAAGCAACCGGTCATCATCGACAACAAGGCCGGCGCGGGGGGCATCATCGGCACCGACGCGGTGGCCAAGGCGCCGGCAGACGGCTACACGCTGGTGCTGTCACTGAGCAACTCGCTCCTGACCAATCAGTTCCTGTACGAAAAACTGCCCTATGACACGCAGCGCGACCTGACGCTGGTCTACCAGATCGCCACGGCGCCGCTGGTGCTGGTGGTCCACCCCGGCGTGCCGGCGAACACCGCGCCCGAGCTGCTGCTGTATGTGAAAGCCAACAAGGGCAAGCTGGCCTATGGCTCCTACGGCATAGGCGCGTATCCGCATCTTGCCGGCGCGCACATGAGTCAGACCCAGCAGGCCGACATGAACCACATTCCCTACAAGGGCGAGGCACCGATGATGCAGGAGTTGATCGGCGGCCAGATCCAGATGGCCTATGCCAGCGCGCTGCAGGCCAAGCCGCAAATAGAGGCGGGCAAGATCAAGGCCATAGGCGTGACCGGCGAGCGGCGCATGAGCACGCTGCCAAATGTGCCGACGCTGGCCGAGCAGGGGCTGCAGGACGAGGCCTACCGCGTCACCGGCTGGCTGGCCTTCGCGGTGCCAGCCGGCACACCCAAGGCCGTGGTCGATCGCATCGCGGCCGAAGTACGCGCGGCCTGCCAACTGCCCGACGTGCGCGCACGCGTTGCCGCGATGGGCTTTGACATCAAGGACAGTTCGCCCGAGGCCTTTGCCGTTGTCTATAAGCAGGAGCTGCCGGTGTGGGAACGCCTGATCAAGCAGTCGGGTGCCAAGCTCGAGTGAAAAGATAGGAAAAAACCGGGACAGCAACTGTCTTCATTTCATGCCGATATTGCAGATCATCCATCGCGCTATTGCCACGTTTCTCATTGACCAGACCGGCATCAAGCGCGATCAGGCCGCCACCGATGCTGTCACGCTCATCCAGCGCTTCGGCTCGGCCACGAGCGACCGCTATACGGAAAATTGGAGGTCATATCTGACTGTCTGCACCTGGCCGATACCCGAGATATACTCGACCTAATTGCTGCCAGCCAATTTTGAACGTGCTTGCGACCCTGCCGCCGTTCAAGTCTCCCGAAAACGTTTGTTTGATTTACGATCAGGCGCTCAATGAGGACGATTTAGCTGCTGGCTGATCACTCTGGCAACCCTGCCTTTCGTATCGCTTCCACATATTTCGCAAAGTCCTGCGGGCGGCGAAAAACGAACAATGTTTCTCCGAGATTGGAAATTCTCAGCGTCGGTGCAAGTTGACGCAGGCGAAACATGTATTTTCTTGATTCTTCGAATCGTCCGGCCATCGCTAAGTTGGCTGCCTGTAAACTTAAACACATTGGGACGTCCGGAAAATAGCTCAATGCTTTTTCCTCCCATTTGACAGCTTCCTCATAGCGTCCTAAAAAAAAATGACCGTACGCCGTAAAATGGTGCCACCAGCTTATGTGAGGATCACACGGGCTCAAGCGCATCGCGCTCGCCACATGACTAATGCCCTGCTCCGCGTCACCAAGACCTATCTTGACTAAGCCACCGGCAGCCCAAGCCAAGGCCACGTTTGTGTTAAGGGCTAACGCACGATTGCACGCGGCATCGGCTTCATCTAGGTCACCATTTACGTACGCCAACGCAAATGAAGCAAACGCCAGAACGACCGCATCGTCTTTTCCCAAATCGATCGCCCGCCGCGTCAAGCGGCGTGATTCGAAGACGTCTTCGACCGGGTCTGCCATCAGCCTAAGTATCTTGCGAAAAACAATGCAATGTGCCGCTAACGCATAGGCCAACGCGAATTCAGGGTCGAGTTCGATCGCCTTGTAGAACAAGCGAATCGCCTCAGCATTTGCCTCTCCAGTCATGATATCCACGACGGCTAACCCATGGAGGTAATACTCGTAGGCCGCGAGACTTTCAGTCGGCTTGCGCTTGGCGCGCGCTATTTCTGCTTCATCGAGCTTGGGAATAATCGCGCAGACTACGCTCGCGGTTACCTCGTCTTGCAAATCGAAGATATCGGCCAGATCCCCGTCAAACTTATCGGCCCAGAGATTCGCGCCAGTCGTTGCGTCGATGAGTTGCCCTGTGATGCGTACACGGTTGCCCGATTTCCGTACGCTTCCCTCCAACACGTAGCGCACGCCAAGCTCGCG
>JANOVN010000267.1:0-2480 GCA_031417455.1 Hyphomicrobiaceae bacterium
GTCGATCACCATACCGAGGCGGTTCATCTCGGCGATCACTTCGCGGCCAAAACGCGTAACGCCGGTATCGATCGGCTCCTGCCAGCCAGCGCACAGCAGCGATTGGTTGTTGTAGGAGAGCTGCATGAACTTGAGGCCAAGCGTGTGCAGGATCTCAACGAGGCCGAGGTCGCTTTCAATCGGCAGCGGGTTCTGGCTGCCAAAGATGATCGCTGTGCGCCCCTGTGCCTGCGCCGCCTCGATGTCGCCCGTGGTGCGCGCGTGCACGATCAGATCCGCGTGGTCGATGAAGCGTCGGTTCCAATCGGCGATCACCTGCACCAGTTCGCGAAAGCCCTCGTGGTAGGCGACTGTGACGTGGACCGCCGTGACGCCGCCCGCCCGCATCTCCTCGAAGATCGCGCGCGTCCAGTTGCAGTATTGCGTACCGTCGATGATCATGGCGGCCCTGAGGTTTCAACGGGCCTGAGTGTCGTCAGCGCGCCGGTCCGTCGTCAAGCGTTGTTTGTGGTGGGGGTGGGTCGTGATCGAAACGTGAGGGGATTATCAAAAGAATGTTTCCGGGTTGGTAACGGCCTCCGAACACATGACATGCGTGACCGCGTAACCATTGGTTGGCTAAATGGCATATAGCGGACGCACTAAAACGGTTGTGATGATGCCTGCTGCTGACCCAGAGCCGCCTTCGCTGCGCCGCAGCAATAGGTGCCACTATTCGATCACTTCGTCGGCCTGTGCGAGCACCAAAGGCGGGACCGTCAATCCGAGCGCCTTGGCTGTCTTGAGGTTGATAATAAGCTCGGTTTTCGTCGACTGCTGGACCGGCAGGTCGGCCGGCATTTCGCCTTTGAGAATACGGCCGGTATAGGCGCCAGCGATCCTGTACCCATCATCAACCTTGCCGCCAAGACTCATCAGACCTCCAGCGACGACAAACTCGCGACTCTGAGAGATCGCCGGCATCCTGTGTCTGATCGTCAGCGCAGCGAGCTTGGCGGCCTGGCCCAAAAGAAATGCATCACTGCCGATCATGAGCGCGCTCGTCCGCAATTGCGCAAGCGCAGCGAAGGCTTCGTCTATCTCGCGCTCGTTGCCCGCTTGCAGGACATCGAGTTTCAATCCAAGTATCTTTGCCGCTGCCTGCGGGTCTCTTAATAGTGTCTCGCTGCTGGCAGGATTTCTCTGGTTGATGAGAAGGGCAATCGCGATCGCCGCGGGTGCCATTTCGTGCAACAGGTTCAAGCGCTTCGCCCCCAAATCGACGTTCAATCGGGTGGTGCCTGTGAGATTGCCGCCCGGGCGGGCGAGACTGGTGACGAGGCCGAGCGCCACCGGATCGAAACTGGCGCTGAATACGATGGGGATCGTCGTGGTCGCCGCTTTTGCGGCAAGCGTAGCAGGCGTGGCGGCGGTCATAATCACGGCCACCTGACGACGAACCAGATCGGCCGCCATTGCAGGGAGCCGATCGTATCGGCCGTCCGCATGGCGGAATTCAATCGCGACGGTCTTGCCCTCAACATAGCCGGCTTCAGAGAGACCTTCGCGAAACGCAGCGATCCTGGGCGCATATGCCTCGGGTGAGCCGCTGCCGAGGAACCCGATCACTGGCATCGTCGGCTGCTGCGCCTGGGCGGCAAGTCGCCACGTTGATACGGCGCCTCCAAGCAAGGTGATGAACTCGCGGCGTCGCATGCAATCACCTACTCAGACTGTCGAGGACACTCCGTTCCATGCTGGCTGGAGCCTACATCTCCGGCGACCGAACCGAAAGCAAGAAGTGGGACGACACCGGTTGCCCTCTGCAGCGGCATGTTGCGCTGCACGTAGTGACGGTCGTCGAGTATCCGGTCATGGCCCCAAGCCGACGACTGTCTAACGGTCGCTATCAGATCACACCGACCGTTCGTTGACAACGATCGCAGCCTGGGCAAAAAACCATGGTGATACAGTGAGTTCGACAAGAGCACTGATCGGCGCAAGCATGCGATCCGACTTTGCGGCAGAGGAACTGGGCACGGCATGAAAGACGAACCCTCGACCAGATTCGAACCGGCCTGGCTCGACCCGAGCAACGACCGCAAGACTCCGTACTCGGAGGCAGAGCTTGACGGATTGACGGACGACCAAATTGCCTTGCTTGCGGACATGCCGGCTTGGCGCAATCTCGTCGCCGATGTCGGCACTCAACGAGCCAGAGAGATTGTGAAGCTGCGCCTCGCCGGTCGAGACCCGAACAGCTAGATCAACTGGCAGTCAAGCGGCCCCCGGCACTGATCTGCGTTCAGAGGCTCCGCCCGGCCCGCCCTCGCGATGACCGGGCCTGATGCCGACGGCGCAATATCCCATTAGCTGACAATGGGTGTTGCGACAGTCGCCAAACAGCTAGCGTCCTCGATGACGTCCGGAATCGGGGGGGCCGCGTCGATGGCTCAGATGACGAAGCCTTTACTCCTTCTTAAGAAGCACTGCGCGAACCC
>JANOVN010000268.1:0-3402 GCA_031417455.1 Hyphomicrobiaceae bacterium
GCCATCAACGCTGGACTTGGCAACCTCGGCGTCAGCGTCGTCCAGTTCGTGGTCCCCATCGCCATCACCAGCGGCGTCTTCGGCTGGCTGGGGGGCAACCCGCAAACGGCCACTCAGGCTGGCGTCACCACGACGCTCTGGCTGCAGAACGCGGGCTACGTGTTCGTTCCCTTCATCATCGCCAGCGCCTTTGCCGCTTGGTTTGGCATGAATGACATCGCCACCATGAAGGCGTCGTTCGCCGACCAGGCCGTGATCTTCAAGCGCCGCCACAACTGGATCATGTGCTGGTTGTATACTGGCACGTTCGGCTCGTTCATCGGCTTCTCGGCGGCCTTCCCGCTGCTGGCCAAGATCCTCTACCCCGATGTCAACGTGCTCAAGTACGCCTTCCTCGGCCCCCTTGTCGGCGCTCTCTCCCGCGCGTTTGCCGGCAAGCCAACGGATCGCATCGGTGGCGGACGCATCACCTTCTGGGTGTTCATCGCCATGAGCATCGGTGTCGTCGGCATCCTCTATGCCATCGGCCTTAAAGGACAGGCCATGTCGTTCCCGATCTTCTTTGCCAGCTTCCTGTTCCTGTTTGCAGCAACTGGGGTGGGCAACGCATCGACCTTCCAGATGATCCCCGCGATCATGCGCAAGGAAACCACCCGTATCCACCCAGACCTTGACGCTGCAGATGCCGTCAAGCAGTCGGACAAGGAAGCCGCCGCGATCATCGGGTTCACCTCGGCAATCGCTGCCTACGGCGCTTTCTTCATCCCCAAGAGCTTCGGCACCTCCATCGCCATGACCGGTGTCGCTGAATCCGCGCTCTATGACTTCCTCGCCTTCTACGTGAGCTTCATCGCCATCACCTGGTGGTTCTACACCCGGCCGCAGGGCCTGCTGCACGACATCGAACGAAACGGCCCCAAAGACCCGATTCCCGCTGCCCGCGCTGCCTAATACGCAACGCATCCGCCTCCGCCTCAATCATCTGCTCGATCAGGACAATGAAGCCATGAGCAATTTCCTCGACCGCCTGACCTTCTTCAACAAAGCGTCCGAACCGTTCTCGAACGGCCACGGCATTACAACGGAAGAAGACCGCCGCTGGGAAGACGGCTACCGCAAGCGCTGGCAGCACGACAAAATCGTGCGCTCGACGCATGGCGCAAACTGCACCGGCAGTTGCTCATGGAAGATTTACGTCAAAGGCGGCATCGTCACCTGGGAAACGCAGCAGACCGACTACCCGCGCACCCGCCCGGACTTGCCCAACCACGAACCGCGCGGCTGTTCGCGCGGGGCGAGCTACAGCTGGTATCTCTACTCCGGCAACCGGGTGAAGTATCCGCTCGCCCGCTCGCGCCTGCTCAAACTATGGCGTGAAGCGCGCGCGACCATGACGCCAGTCGCCGCCTGGAAATCCATCGTCGAAAACCCCGACAAGCGCGCGAGCTATACCCGCAAGCGCGGCCACGGCGGCTTTGTGCGCGCGTCGTGGGATGAAGTCACCGAACTGATCGCTGCCGCCAACGCCTACACCGCCAAAACCTATGGCCCCGACCGCGTGTTCGGGTTCTCGCCCATCCCCGCCATGTCGATGGTTTCGTACGCTGCCGGCTCGCGCTATCTGAGCCTCATCGGCGGAGTCTGCATGTCGTTTTACGACTGGTATTGCGATCTCCCACCGGCCAGCCCGCAAACCTGGGGCGAGCAGACCGATGTTCCAGAAAGTGCCGATTGGTACAACGCCGGCTTCATCATCTTGTGGGGCTCGAACGTACCCCAGACCCGCACCCCCGACGCGCATTTCTACACCGAAGCGCGCTATCGCGGCATGAAGAGCGCCGTCATCTGCCCCGATTATTCAGAAGCCGCCAAGTTCGGCGACATCTGGCTCAGCGTCAAACAAGGTACGGACTCAGCGCTCGCCATGGCCATGGGTCACGTCATCTGCAAAGAGTACCATGTTGATCGCAAGGTCACGTATTTCCGCGACTACGTGCGCCAGTACACCGACATGCCGATGCTTGTGCGCCTGGTCCGCCAGGGTGACAAACTCATCCCCGACCGCTTCGTGCGCGCGTCCGACTTCGACGCAGGGCTGGGCGAAGCCAACAACCCCGATTGGAAGACCGTCGCCTACGATGAGACCACCGGCAACATCGTCGCCCCCAAGGGCACCATCGGCTTCCGCTGGGGCGAAACCGGTAAATGGAACCTCGCCGAACAACAGAGTTCGGGCGCTGAAACGAAACTCCGCCTGTCGCTGGCCGACATCAAAGACGAATTCGCCGACGTCGCCTTCCCCTACTTCGGCAATATCGAACACGAGCACTTCGCATCGACCAGCCACGCCAGCGTCCTCAATCGCCGCATCCCCGTGAAGCGGCTCAAGCTCGTTGGCGGCGAAACCCTCGTCGCCTCGGTCTACGATCTCTTTCTCGCCAACTACGGCGTCGATTGCGGCTACGGCGGCGACAACGTCGCCAAGTCGCTCGACGACGACACGCCCTACACGCCCGCTTGGGCCGAACAGATCACCGGCGTCTCGCGCGACAAGATCATCCAGGTCGCACGCGAATTCGCCACCAACGCCGAAAAGACCAAAGGCCGCTCGATGGTCATCATCGGCGCGGCCATGAACCACTGGTATCACGCCGACATGAACTACCGCGGCGTCATGAACATGCTCATCATGTGCGGCTGCGTGGGCCAATCGGGCGGTGGCTGGGCACACTACGTGGGCCAAGAAAAACTGCGCCCGCAGGCTGGATGGTTGCCGTTGGCATTCGCGCTTGACTGGGGCCGCCCGCCGCGCCAGCAGAACTCCACGTCGGCGTTCTACGCCCACACCGACCAGTGGCGCTATGAGACCATGAATATCGGCGACATCGTTTCGCCAACGGCACCCGCTGGTCCCTGGGACGGCACGATGATCGACTACAACATCCGCGCCGAACGCATGGGCTGGCTGCCGTCGGCACCGCAACTGCAGACCAACCCGCTACAAGTCGCCAAGGACGCCGCGGATGCTGGCATGGAAGCCAAGGACTACGTTGCCAAATCGCTCAAGGACGGCAGCCTCAAGCTTTCGTGCGAAGATCCCGACAATCCAAAGAACTGGCCGCGCAACTTGTTTGTGTGGCGCTCAAACCTGCTCGGCTCGTCGGGCAAGGGGCACGAGTACTTCCTCAAGCACCTGCTCGGCACCACCCACGGCGTGATGGGCAAGGATCTGGGCGAAGAAGGCCGCGCCAAGTCCAAGGAAGCTGTCTGGCACGATCACGCGCCGGAAGGAAAGCTCGACCTGCTCGTGACGCTCGACTTCCGCATGTCGACCACCTGCGTCTACTCCGACATCGTTCTGCCGACCGCGACTTGGTATGAAAAGAACGATCTCAACACCTC
>JANOVN010000269.1:0-2911 GCA_031417455.1 Hyphomicrobiaceae bacterium
GGCGCTGGCTATGTCATTGCCGGTGGCATGAGCGACGATAGCTTCCACTACTTCCGCTCCTGGATCATCGGCAAAGGCCGACGCGTATTCGACTTGGCGCGCACAAATCCGGACGCGCTTGGCCCCGATATTGACGACCAGGACGTCGACAACGAAGCGCTCGAATACGCCTGCCTGGACCTGCTTGAGGAAAGGGGCGTCACCCAAGACCCCAGAGATAAGGCCAGCCGCGCGGCGGACGGCAAGCCGTCAGGTGCAGCTTTCGACGAGGGCAAAGTGCATACTGCGTTTCCGAAACTGCACGCGCTTTTTGGTTGAAGCCATCGGACCCTGACCTGCTCACCTCCTGCTCACCCCCGGCACTTTTCGAGCCGCTTTTTGAGCTGTTTGACGGCTGTCTTGCGGCCGTCGTTGGGGGGCAGAGCGGAGAGGCGGGTGATCTCGGTTTCGAGGTAGTGGATGTGGAAGCGGCGCGTGCGTTCTTGCAGTGATCGCCGTTCCTGTTCGAAGCGGTGGTACGACTGGCGCAGGATTTCCCAGTCGTACTCGCGCGTTTTGGGCGGGATGCGGAGTTTGTAGCCGATGCAGTCACAGGCTTGCCCGCACGACGGGCATCGCACATCGGGGTCATCGCTCGGGCGACGCACCGCCATGCGGCAGGAAAAGCAGACCCAGTCGTAATTGTTCAAAAGGGGCCTCCTGCCGCGTTGCTTGGCCAGCACGACTTTTTGGAAGCCAGCATAGACGCGGGTGTCGTTCCGCGCCTAAAAAAATCAGTCCCCGCAGCGCATTTCAAGGCTTACACCGGAGCGGGCATCTGCATCGAGCGAGACATCGAGCACGCCTGATGCATCCGCGACTGCATCGAACGACTGCTTGGCTTGGCCCGCCTGATGGAGCTTGATGTGCCAGGGACCGGGCTTGACGCCCGCCCAGCGCATTTGGCCTGGACCGTAACCTTTGGCATTGGCGCTGACGGCACAATCGCCCACACTGAGTTCGCGCACATCCCAGCGGCTTTCGATGAGATGGGTACGACCAGGGGCTTGTTCGCCAGAAGCGTCCGGTGCCACCTTGCGCAAGGCGAGTACGGGCTGGGCGGCAGCTGGGTCCAGGGCTACGTACAGCGAACCGCTGTGGCGGTTATGGCCTAGGACACCGGCGCTTGCTGCGTAGTCGACGGTGAGAGCAACGGCGTCGTCGAAGCGCAACGTCTGCATCTCCCCGCGTTTTTCGATGCGCCAGGTCATGGGTGACATGAGGCGGATTTCGGTTTGGAAAAAATCGTCGGCAATGGTTGCATAGCGTGAAGCTTCGATTGGGATCACACTGGCGGCTCGGGCATCGTTGAGGTGCGCGCGAACCACGTCGCGGCTGACAGCCTTTTCAGCCGAGAACATATGGTAATAGAGGTTCATGCCCTTAAGTCGGCGTGGGATCTCGGTCCGCACGAAAGTTTCCTTTAACTTGGCAAAGCCGCCGTATGGGCCTTTCCAGTCGTTGGTGTAGAGCATCTCATTTGCGTTGACGGAGTAGATCTGGCGTTCGCGCCCGACAAGGCGCGATAGCGGTCTGACGTAGGCTAGAGAAGCGAAGTCGCTGTCGTAGCGGGAATCCCCGCCATTCATGTTGCGGACACCTGCCGTGCGGGTCGCAAGCACGGCGGCTTCAAAGGGGCGTGTGTCGCCGCTCCACAAATAGAGTTCGGGACGCTTGCCTTGGGGGGCTAGCGCCTGGGCAGCCTTGAGTGAGCCTGCGACTTCGGAGCCAAGGTCGAACGGCTTGGCGGTGCGATAGCGCGGCAAGGGACCGGGAATGACCCTAGCGGGCAGTGCTGGTTTGGCGATGGCAGAACTGCCAGGAGACAAGAAGTCGAACAGGCCACTGATCGACCCGCCAGACGAGGGAATGGGTTTGGCTGCCGACAACCGGGGAATGGGCGGATTGATGCGGTCGAATTCGCGTTTGCGCGAGTAGTTTTCGTAAAATGACCACTCGAAAGGATGGGTGTGAGTGTGGCTTGCAGCTTCGACCTGAGGGAGTGCGTAGAGCTTGCGCGCGATATTCTGAGCGCCTGCTGTTCCTCCCATCGCCGTGTCTGCATCGCAAGAGATTAGGCCGATCGTGACGGGCAGATCTGGAAACGGAACGATCAATTCGTTCAAAGCGGCCTCGGCAGCGGTCACAGCTGGCGCGTTAGCGGCGGTCGCTGGGAACGCTATGTTATTCCAGCCGTCGCCGTCGATATGGCTGAAGTAGATGCGCCGCCCAGCCCGCGTCGTTGTATCGGGCACCGGCGAAGGCGCCCCCGCAAGTGCCGCACTCAAGAACGCTATGGGGTCGATCAGCCACGACAGCCGGTTGCGTTTTTGATCGTAGTGAATGGCATAGTTGGCGGCCACGTAACCGCCTCCTGGCGACGTTGCCACCAGCACAGCTTCCGGCTGACCCAAAGCGGCGGGCGAGGGATCTGCAAGCGAGGGATCTGATGCCGACAGGTGAATGCGCGTCTGTGGTCCTTTGACGTGCATGACCAGATAACCCGGCAGTAGCTTGCCGAATTTGCGTTCGAATTCGACCAGCGCATCTTTCGTGCGAATTTGCGTGGCCGCCGTCTCCGTCACGTAATTGGAGGTGAATTTGAGGCCAAGCCCGGCCAGAAAATCGTTGATTTTGGGGACTTCGGCTGGCGTTGCGGGCGTACCGAACAGGCCAAACAGCACGAACTTCACGTTCATCCGTCCAGCCCATGTGGCCCATGTGAAGTACGCATCGGCATTGGCAATGGTGTTTTGGCCAAACCAGCTGACGGCGGCGGCATGTTTCAAGGTCAGATCCGCGGCTGGGACGCCGCGTTTCAGATCCCAATACGTGAGCTTGTATCCCAAATGATTAAGCGGCATTTCCAGGA